>CANGNU010000040.1 GCA_947455365.1 Rickettsiales bacterium
AGTTAAGCAATAATAAAAAATATTTATGGACGAATTTTTTCAGAATAAAAAATTACTAAGAATTGTTGCAATTAGCACATTAATTTTAGTGTTACTTATTAGCACAATATTCACTGTCGATCAACGCCAGCAAGCCTTGGTATTACAGTTTGGCGAGCCTGTTCGCTTAATTAAATCTGCGGGGCTAAAATTTAAAATGCCTTTCTTACAAAATGTAATTTTCTTCGATAAACGCATTCTCGATTTAGGCATTCAAGAGCAAGAGGTGATTGCCTCCGACCAAAAACGCCTTATCATTAATGCTTACACAAAATATAAAATTATCGACCCGCTAAAATTTTACACAACGGTGCGCAACCAATATGGGCTTGATGGCAAGCTTAGTGCAATTCTCGATTCCAGCTTGCGACAAATTATTGGCGAAGTTACTTTGAATGAATTGCTTACAGTTAATCGCAATGACATTATGGCGCGAATTGAGGCGGTTGTAGCACGCGAATCTGAAATTTTTGGCGTAGAAATTGTCGATGTGCGCATTATGCGCGGCGATTTACCTAAAGAAAATAGCGAAGCAATTTTTGCCCGCATGCAAACTGAACGCGAAAAAGAAGCGCGAGAAATTCGCGCTAAAGGTGCCGAGGAAGCTGATAAAATCAAGGCCGAAGCCGATAAGCAACGCACCATAATTTTGGCCGATGCGCAAAAAAAATCAAACATTGCGCGCGGTTTTGGTGAAGCAAAAGCCTCTGAAATTTACGCAAATTCTTATGGCAGAGACATTGAATTTGCCGATTTCTATCGCTCAATGAAAGCTTATCGCGAGGCCTTCCAGCCCGATAAAACCAAAATGGTTGTTTCACCCGACAGCGAATTTTTTAAATATTATAGCCGCTAAATTTTATGAAAAATCTTACAACAAAATTTCTTACCACGCTTTCTTTTGCAGCATTTTTGATGAGCGATGCAGCCTTTGCTGGCAAGATTCACCGCACTAATGAAGAAACTACAAAAGTTGAATCACCTTCTGCAAAACAAGTTGCGCTTAGCGGCTTTGCCGATGTCGTCGAAGGCCTATTGCCAACGGTTGTCAACATTTCTACTACGCAAGAATTTAGCAATAATGGCACCGGATTTATCATTTCTAGCGAAGGCCATATTGCCACCAGCAACCATGTGATTGAAGACTCGAGCGAGGTTAATGTTACTCTCAGCGATGGCGCAAAATATAAAGCACAAATTGTTGGCGTTGACAAAAAAACCGATCTTGCCGTGTTAAAAATTGTTACAGGCAAAATTCTTACGCCCGTTAAGTTTGGCGATTCTAAAAAAGCCCGCATTGGCGATTGGGTAATTGTCATTGGCAACCCGTACGGCCTTGGTGGGTCTGTCTCGGTGGGCATTGTATCGGCGCGTGGTCGCAACATTAACAGCACACAAGATAATGAATTTATTCAAACCGACGCCGCAATCAACAAAGGCAACTCTGGCGGACCATTATTCAACATTAACGGCGAAATAATTGGCATTAGCACCGCACTTTTCTCACCATCAGGAGGCAGCGTCGGCATTGGCTTTGCCAGCCCAATGGAAGTTGCGGCACCAATCATCAAACAATTAAAAGAGCAAGGCGAAATTGTCCGCGGCTGGATTGGAATTTCTGTACAAAGTATTACCCCAGAAATGGCTGAATCGCTTGGCGTTGTAGGTGAAAATAAATCTCATGGCGTACTAGTCACCGATATCACCAAAGATGGCCCCGCCGACAAAGCAGGAATAATTCCATCAGACATCATCACTAAAATTGGCACGCAAGAAATTTATGATGTCAAAATTTTACCACAAATTATTTCGCAAAGCACGGTTGGTAAACCAGTTTCAATTACCCTACTGCGACACGGCAAAGCTCGTGCAGTTAATGTGCGTGTGGCAAAAATGCCAAGCGAAGCCACTAATCGCACTGATGACAATCGCCCAGCCGTTAAAAAAACCGCTGATTAGGTTTGATCATTCTAGTTAAGCTTGTCATTCCGCTAGGCTTTGTCATTCCGCTAGGCTTTGTCATTTTCGCGAAAGCGGAAATCTAACCCATTAAATTATGATTTTAAATTGTCCTGCAAAAATTAATCTCTTCCTCAAGCTTACAGGCAGAAGAGCTAATGGCTATCATGAGTTAGAATCTTTATTCGCCTTTCTTAATTTGCATGATGCTTTAGAAGTTATTCCAAGCAATAAATTTTCTTTCACAATTAACGGCGAATTCGCTACTGGCCTTACTCCACAACAAAACATCATCACTAAAATTCTTGATTTTTTTGTCACCGAATTTGCAATTTCGCGCAATTTAAAAATTACTCTAACAAAAAATATACCAGTCGGAGCTGGCTTGGGTGGCGGCTCGAGCAATGCAGCATATTTTATGATGGCGCTTAATAAAATTTTTTCACTGCAACTTGGCACGCAAAAATTGCAAGAAATCTCTACAAAGTTTGGTTCAGATATTGCATTTTTCTTCGCTGGCGAAGCCTCTATTGTCAAGGGTTGCGGCGAAATTATTGAAAGCTATCCGCATTTTCAACCAATTTCTGCATTGCTAATAAATCCCAAAATAAATTTATCAACGCCGCAAGTTTTTCAAAAATTTTCCGCACCATTTTCTGCAAAAATTTCTACCGCAGAATTGTGTAAAAAAAATGTTTTTGATCTGATAGAAAATTTTTCTAATGACCTTACCAATCCAGCAATAGCAATACTTCCTGCTATTGCAGAAATTTTGCAATCACTAAAAAATGAAGATGCAAAAATTGCTAAAATGTCAGGGAGTGGTGCGAGTTGTTTTGCAATTTTTGCTGATGAAAAAAAGTTGAATGATGCACAAAAAAATTTAATGCGAAAATTTCCTAATTACTTCGTTAAGCAAGTAGAAATTTTGTCTAAAATTGAGAATAATTTTGTTTAAATATTCTGCTGAAATTATAATTAATTGACTAGACTAACTAGCTCCGCTCCTCAGACAGCTGAGCCCATCAAGTATTTATGCAAGCAAGCTTGCGATGGTCTCAGAACTCGGCTCAGAGCTAGTTAGTCTAGTCAATTAATTATAATTTCAGCAGAATATTTAAACAAAATTATTCAGTTATTTTTTAAAAAAAATGTCAAAAACTAGTTTTGGTCCGCAATCAATTGAGAGTAAACTTACTAGCCTTTTGAAGCCGTTGTTTCAGGGTAGTAAAAAAGAATTTCTTATCATTAATAATTTGGTAAAAAATTGGGATGAAATTGTGGGGCAGAAATATGCAAAATTATGTTATCCAAAATCGGTTAATTTTATAAAAAATTCACAAACCAACATCTCGCAAGGCCGCTTAACCATTGGTGTTCACAATTCTTCGGTAGGGTTTTTTTTAGAAAATAATGGCGATTTTTTGTTAGAAAAAATTGCGACACTTTACGGTTATAAAGCAATTCACAAAATTATTATTAAGCAAGAGCCCAAGCAGATGAAGGCTGCGCAAGATGATGAGACAAAATTATCTGCACAAGAGGAGAATATTTTACAAGAAAAAACCAAAGATGTGGCAGATGAAGAACTGGCCAAAACCTTACAACGCTTGGGCCGCGAGCTAATGCGAAAATAAAACAGATTCCCGCTTGCGCGAGGATGACATTTTATTCCAACAACCCTTGCGCTACTTCAACCGCCGCATAAGTAATAATTGCCGAAGAACCCGCGCGCTTACAGGCAAGCAAGCTCTCACACATTGCCGCCATAAAATCAAGCGCCCCATTTTGCGCGGCAAATTTTAACATGGCATATTCCCCACTCACTTGATAAGCAATAATTGGCAAATCTATTTCGCGAGAAGCGTTAGAAATAATATCAAGATAAGCACCTGCGGGCTTTACAATTAGCATATCGGCGCCCTCAACAACATCTTGCTTAATTTCGCGCATTGCCTCGCGCGAATTTCTAAAATCCATCTGATAAGTTTTTTTATCCGCACTTTTTAAATTGCCCGCCGAACCAACCGCATGGCGAAATGGGCCGTAAAAATTTGATGCATATTTTGCAGCGTAACTCATAATTGCAACATGAGAAAAGCCTGCCAAGTCTAGAGCCGCGCGAATTAAAAGTACTCTTCCGTCCATCATATCGGAGGGAGAAATTACATCAGCACCAGCTTTTGCCTGTACAACAGCCTGCTTGCACAGCAATTCTACCGTTTCATCATTCAAGACAAAACCATTTGCATCAACCACACCGTCGTGACCGTGCGCGGTGTACGGGTCAAGCGCCACATCGCAAATTACGCCAATTTCTGGCACATGTTTTTTTATCGCGGCAATGGCGCGACACATTAAATTATTGGCGTTCCACGCTTCTGAACCATTGTCATTTTTCAACTTTTGCTCAATTACCGGAAAGAGCATAACAGCAGGAATGCCAAGGCTCCACGCCTGTTGCGCCTTCTCAACAATCAAGTCAATTGACAAGCGATTCACCCCCGGAAGATGCGAAATTTCTTGCACAATATTTTCACCTTCAATTACAAAAAGCGGCAAAATTAAATTGCTTGCATGCAGACGATTTTCTGTCAACATCTCGCGAATCCACGCAGCACTTCTATTTCTTCTCAAGCGATTTATTGGAAAATTTTTTGACATATAAAATTTTATTGTTGAAATAGATTATCTTGTAGCGACGATATTTTTTTCGCTATCTAAATAATTACAACGCGCAGCTTTTAACGACAATGAAAAACCTTCCCAATATTCTTACTGGAGCGCGTATCGCTATTATTCCAGTTCTAATTTTATCTTTCTACATTCAAGGTTTACTTGCCAATGTTTTTGCCTCAGCACTCTTTGCCATTGCCGCAATTACCGACTATTTTGACGGCTATTTTGCCCGCAGCATGAAAGTACAATCCAATTTTGGCAAGTGCCTCGACCCAATAGCTGACAAGCTTATCGTCATTGTTGCAATTGTCATGCTCATCAATTTTAACAGCCAAGATTTGCTAATTCTAATTCCCGGATTAATCATAATTTGCCGCGAAGTTTTGGTTTCTGGCCTGCGCGAATTTCTTGCTGAATTGCGTGTCAGTGTGCCTGTAAGCCGCCTTTCGCAATATAAAACCATGGTACAAATGGTGGCAATTGGCTTGTTAATTCTTGGCGAAAAAGGCGCCACCTACATTGCTTACTACTGGATTGACGGCCTATTAGAAATTAACGCTAAAATTTTATTTATCGGCTTTGTTTTTTATGCAGGGAAAATTTTGTTCTCAGTTGCAGCCCTACTAACTGTAGTGACCGGCTATGCTCACTTAAGAGTTGGCTTGAAGAATATGTAACCCACATGTCATTCTCGCGCAAGCGGGAATCTAACACCAAAGCATCAATAACTTTTCCTCTTTTTCATCACAACATAAACCGCCACCAAAACCACACAAAACCCCACGCAGCTTGCCACGGTAATTGGCAAATATTCTTTAATTAATTCTTGATTACTACCAATTGCAAACCCCAAAACCGCCAATACAATAGTCCAAAGCCCCGAGCCCAACAAGGTGTAGAACGAAAAGCGCATCAAATTCATTTTTGCTACACCTGCTGGCAGCGAAATAAAATGACGAAATCCGGGAATTAATCGTCCAATAAAAACCGAAATTTCACCATGTCGGTTAAAAAAACTTTCAATCTTAATAATAGTTGCCGGCCTGCAGAAAAAATATTTTCCCACGCGAAATAAAATTGCTCGCCCAATTATTGAAGCTAAAAAATAACTAAAAATTGCCCCCAAAACATTGCCCAAAATTCCCGCAATTATTGCCAAATAAATATTCATTGAACCGTTGGCAGCAGATATTCCGGCGGGTATCATAATCACTTCGCTTGGTAAAGGAAAAATGGTGCTTTCAAGAAACATGCCAATAAAAATTCCCACATAGCCAATTTGCTCGATAAACAAAATTAGTGCAGTAACAACTGAGTCAAAAAATGAGGCTAGATGCATAAATTTAACTTTTTGAAAAAATTGAAAATCAAATAATAATTTTGTGTGTAAAAATGAATGCGTGAAAAATTTTCTAAAAATTTACGCTAATTTAAATTGTTTACGCCATGTTAAATTGCTTCACCAAGCCAGCAAGCTGTGCGCGCGAAAGCCTTTCAATGCGCTTCGCTTCAATGATTGCACGAATTTTTCCATAAGTGTTATTAAGGTCATCATTAATCAAAATATAGTCATATTCAGCGTAATGACTAATTTCATCGCGGGCTTTTTTCATGCGCTGCTGTACAATGTGATCGGGGTCTTGCGCACGATTGCGTAGGCGCCGCTCAAGCTCTGTAAGTGATGGTGGTAAAATAAAAATTGACACGACGGAAGATTTATCAAATTTATCTTTAATTTGCCGCGCCCCTTGCCAGTCAATGTCAAACAGCAATTCATTGCCATTTTTTAGCGCCTCATCAACCAGTTTTTTTGGCGTGCCATAATGATTTTCAAAAACATGCGCGCTTTCAACAAATTCATGCCCGCGCGCCATTTCTAAAAACTTCGATTGAGAGACAAAATGATAATGCTGCCCGTCAATTTCTTGCGGGCGTTTAGCGCGAGTAGTTGCTGAAATTGAAAGTTTGATGAGCGGATCATTTTGCACAATCATGCGGCAAAGAGTTGACTTCCCTGCCCCCGACGGTGATGAGATGATTACTAAAAATGGCTGGTGTGAGATGAACATTTGTCTTTACTCGTCTTTCGCAAGACTGATATCTGGCGCATCAGGAGCTTTCATGCCAACAACATGGTAGCCCGCATCAACATGCAAAACTTCACCTGTAACGCCACTACCAAGCTCAGAAAGCAAGAATACACCTGCCCCACCGACATCTTTAAGGTCAATATTACGACGAAGTGGCGCGTTATATTCGTTCCATTTGAAAATAAGCTTGAAGTCGCCAATTCCGCTAGCTGCCAAGGTTTTAACTGGCCCTGCAGAAATTGCATTTACGCGAATGTTGTCTTTACCCATATCCATGGCAAGGTAACGCACGCTTGCTTCTAAGGCCGCTTTTGCAACACCCATTACATTATAATGTGGCACAACTTTTTCAGCACCATAATAGCTGAGGGTAATGATGCTGCCGCCGCCAGCCGCTTTCATCAACGGTTCAGCAGCTTTTGACACTACAGCCAGTGAATATGCCGAGATGTTCATAGTATTAGCAAAGTTGCCTGCAGTAGTGTCCACAAAGCGTCCGCGCAATTCTTCTTTATCAGAATAAGCAATTGCATGCACTAAAAAGTCTAGTTTGCCCCATTTTTTTTCAAGCTCGGCAAATACTGCCGCAACTGATTCTGGGTTGGTTACATCGCATGGCAGAACAATGTCCGAGCCAACTGACGCCGCAAGTGGCTCTACACGCTTTTGTAAAGCTTCACCTTGAAAAGTAAATGCCAATTCTGCACCATATTTTTTCACCTCTTCAGCAATGCCCCAAGCGATTGAGCGGTTATTGGCGACGCCCATGATTAGGCCCTTTTTTCCTTGTAGAATGGTCATAATTGAATTTAATTAGAGTTAAAACTTTCTCTATTTTTCACAGATTATTTAATTTGTCTAAGAAAAAGTTGAGAAAAATTAGCCTTATTAAAATAAGGTTATTGCAATAGAATGTCTCTACCTTATATTACTGAATTTAAAGTGCATTATTTTTAACACAAATTAATGCCAAGCCAATAAATTATTTATGACTACAATGACAGAAAAACAAAATGTTACCTCCGCTTGGTTTAAAAGCCTGCGCGACAATATTTGCAATGAGTTTGAGAAAATTGAAGAGGAATTTTTGGCAGCAAAAAGCCTAGATTCTGCCGCAACTTTTTCTAGCGCACAAAAATTTTCGCGCAAAAAGTGGAACCGCGACACGGCAGATGGCTCTAACGGCGGCGGCGGAGAAATGTCGGTAATGAAAGGCAATGTTTTTGAAAAAGTTGGCGTAAATATTTCCACCGTTTTTGGCGAATTTTCCCCCGAATTTCGCAAGCAAATTCCCGGCACTGAAGCTGATGGAAAATTTTTTGCAACGGGAATTTCACTAGTGGCACACATGGCGTCACCATTGGTTCCAGCGGTTCACATGAATACAAGATTTATCTGCACTGAAAAATCTTGGTTTGGTGGCGGTGCCGACCTCAACCCAATGTATGAAAGCACAGAAGACACTGAAGATTTTCATCAAGCCTTCAAAAAAGCTTGTAACAATTATGATTCAAGCCTTACCGCAGAAGAGCTGGCGCGCGTTTTAAAAAATGGCGCTGGCCA
>CANGNU010000041.1 GCA_947455365.1 Rickettsiales bacterium
ATTGAAAAAGTTATCTACTTTGAAAATTACATTGTAACTGACGGCTTAATGTCGCCAATGAAAGAAGGTGAAATTTTAAGAGAAGATGAATATCAAACAGCGCAAGAAGAGCATGTTTATGGTGCGATCATCGCCGAAATGGGCGCGGAAGCTGTACAAAATTTATTGAAGAAAATTGATTTAAGCGAATTGCGTAAAAACTTGCGCGAAGACCTTTCTACGCAAACTACTGAATTGAAAAAAGAGAAGTTAATTAAAAGATTGAAATTGGTTGAGCAATTTTTGGAATCTGATAACAAAGCCGAATGGATGGTGATGAATGTTCTGCCAGTTATTCCGCCTGATATTCGCCCATTGGTGATGCTTGATGGTGGCCGCTTTGCGACATCTGACTTAAACGAATTGTATCGTCGTGTAATCAACCGTAACAATCGTTTGAAGCGTTTGATTGAGCTTTCTGCGCCAGATATCATCATTAAAAACGAGAAGCGCATGTTGCAAGAGTCGGTTGACGCCTTGCTAGATAACGGCCGCTCTGGTGCTATTGTGAAAAACTCAAATAAAAAACCGTTCAAGTCGTTAAGCGACATGTTGAAAGGTAAACAAGGTCGTTTCCGCCAAAACTTGCTTGGTAAACGGGTGGATTATTCTGGCCGTTCGGTAATTGTTGTGGGGCCTGAATTGAAGCTGCACCAATGCGGTTTGCCGAAGAAAATGGCGCTGGAATTGTTTAAGCCATTTATTTATTCTAAGTTGGAACTTTATGGAAAATCTGCCTCGATTAAAATCTCGAAGAAGATGGTTGAGGCTGAGCGCCCAGAGGTTTGGGACATTTTAGACGAAGTTATTAAAGAGCATCCGGTGTTGCTAAACCGCGCACCAACTCTACACAGGCTTGGTATTCAAGCATTTGAACCAGTTCTTACTGAAGGTAAAGCAATTCAGCTTCACCCACTAGTTTGCGCCGCTTTCAACGCCGACTTTGACGGTGACCAAATGGCGGTGCATGTGCCGCTTTCTATTGAAGCGCAAGTTGAGTGCCGCGTGTTAATGATGTCTACTAACAACATTCTTTCTCCTGCTAACGGTAAGCCAATTATTGTGCCTTCTCAAGATATTATTTTGGGCTTGTACTATTTGACTATGGTAGCAAAAGATTTTGACAGCGTGCAAAAGCCACGACCAATTGCTGACGACTACGAATTAGGCCACGCGCTTAATGCTAAAGTTGTTTCTCTGCATGATAAAATTCTTTACCGCTTCGTTATTAAAAACAGAGACGGCGACAGATATTTCAAAAAAGTTGAAACTAGCCCAGGACGAGTTGCGCTCTACAACGCCTTGCCTGAAATGATGAAGGCTGATTTTGAAATCATCAATAAAGCAATGACTAAAAAAGCGGTTACTGCCTTAATTGACACGGTTTACCGTAATTGCGGCCAAAAAGAAACTGTAATGTTCTGTGATCGCATCATGGCTTTGGGCTTTAGAAACGCTTGCGCTGCGGGCATTTCAATTGGTAAGGACGACATGATCATTCCGCCAACTAAAGAGAAAAATGTTGCCGATTCTTTTGCGAAAGTGAAAAAACTTGAGCAGCAATATCGCGAAGGTTTAATTACTACTGGTGAGCGCTACAACAAAGTAATTGATGAATGGACTCACTGTACCGACAAAGTTTCGAAAGAAATGATGGCGATGATTTCAAGCTATAACACGCCAAAAGAAGCCAATTCAATCTACATGATGGCCGATTCTGGCGCACGAGGTTCTGAAACACAAATTAAGCAGGTTGCTGGTATGCGCGGCTTGATGGCAAAACCATCGGGTGAAATTATCGAAACGCCAATTATTTCTAACTTTAAAGAAGGTTTGACAGTAACTGAATATTTCATTTCAGCCCATGGTGCGCGAAAAGGTTTGGCCGATACTGCACTTAAAACTGCAAACTCTGGTTATTTGACGAGAAGATTGGTCGATGTTTCACAAGATTGCATTGTTACTGAAGAAGATTGTGGTACAACGCAAGGCATTATTGTTGAGCCAGTGCTTGACGACGGTCGCGTAGTTGTGGCCTTGTCTGAGCAAGTGCTTGGTCGCGTTCCTCTTGAAGATGTAAAAGTTGGCAAAGAAGTTATTGCAAAAGCTGGTGAAATGATTGATGAAGCTATTTCTGAAGCAATTAGCAAAACTAGTGTTAAGTCAATTAAAGTGCGCTCGGTGCTTACTTGCCAAGCGCAAGAAGGCGTTTGCGTTAAATGTTATGGCCGTGATTTATCAAATGGCGACATTGTCAGCATTGGTGAAGCGGTGGGTGTTATTGCGGCGCAATCAATTGGTGAACCCGGAACACAGCTTACAATGCGCACATTCCACATTGGTGGTGCGGCGCAGCGCGGTGCAGAGCAATCTTCAATTTCGGCCATTTCTGACGCTGTAGTGAAGTTTTCAAATAAAGGCACGCTAATTAATCGCGAAGGCAAAATTATTGTGGTTAGTCGCAACTTTGAAATCACTTTGCTTGATATTGAAGACCAAACCGAGCTTCACAGCTATAAATTGCCTTATGGTGCAGCCATTCTACACAAAAGCGGCTCTAAGGTGCAAAAGGCAATGCATTTAGCGGAATGGGACCCTTACAATAATCCAGTAGTGGCAGAATTTGACGGCGCGATTAAATATAATGATTTAGCCGAAAATGTTTCTCTGCGCGAAAGAATTGACGAAGCTTCTGGCGTTTCAACCAAAATTGTCATGGATTGGAAGCAATATAGTAAGCAAGATTTAAAGCCGCGTATTAACATTGGCGATAAAGAATATCTGCTTTCAGTTAACACTATTATTGCCGTTTCGAATGGTGATGATGTAAAAGCGGGTGATATTATTGCGCGAATTCCAAAAGAATCTTCAAAAACCCGCGATATTACTGGTGGTTTGCCACGAGTTGCGGAATTGTTTGAAGCACGCAAGCCGAAAAATGCTTCTATCATGAGCGAAATTGATGGTCGTATTGTGTTTGGCAAAGACTACAAAACCAAGCGCCGCCTTGTTGTGCAGCCTGAAGATGCATCTAAATTGCCAGTTGAATATGCTGTTGCAAAAAACAAGCATTTATTCGTTGGCGAAGGTGATTTTGTTAAAAGAGGCGACATTTTAGTTGATGGCAACCCTGTGCCGCACGACATTTTAAGCATCTTGGGCATGCAAGCTTTTGCGAACTACATGGTAAATGAAGTGCAGAAAGTTTATCGCATGCAAGGTGTGAAAATTGACGATAAGCACATTGAAGTGATTATTGGCATGATGATGAAACGCGTTGAGGTTGTAAACTCGGGCGATACTACTTTGCTAGTTGGTGAAGTTGTTGACCGCGATGTTTTTGAAGCAATCAATGTGAAAATTCTTGCTGAAAACTTGAAGCCAGCGCAGTGCAAGCCAGTGTTGCTTGGTATTACTAAAGCTTCGTTGCAGACTAAATCATTTATTTCTGCGGCGTCGTTCCAAGAAACTACGCGAGTACTTACTGATTCTTCGGTTCAAGGCAAATATGATGATTTGAATGGACTGAAAGAAAATATTATTGTGGGGCGTTTGATTCCTGCTGGTACTGGGTTGATTGCGGCGCAGTATCGGGCGAGGGTTAATGCGGCGCGTGGGGCTAATGTGGCGGTGGTTGAAGAAATGACTGTAGAAGCTTAGTTTTCTTTAGAAAAATGTTGTTTAAAAGGGCGGTCCATGCTATTAGTGTGGGCCGCCTTTTTTTACCGCGTTTTTAGATTTTGCGTGGGCGGCGCAAGGCGCACTGACTATGCCCTGCTCCTCAGACAGCTGAGCCCATCTGGCATTTATGCAAGCGTAGCTTGCGATGGTCTCAGAACTCGGCTCAGGGCATGGTCAGCGCGCCTTACGCCTGCGGCAGTTCTTGGGCTTGGGAAGAAAATGATGGTGATTTTTATCTGCGCTGATTATTCTTGAAATAAACTAATTTCAAATTTATCAAAATGGTGCACAATTTTATCGCAAAATTTAAGCAGAATAAACGCGGATATTTTTCCTTCATAATTTTTTCCGCGCTGTTTTTCACAACACTTTTTGCAGAATTGATTGCCAACGATAAACCAATAATAGTGCGGTTTGGCGGGCATTTTTACTTTCCAATTGTGCAGCAAATTTCTGAAAGTGAATTTGGTGGAGTTTTTGCAACTGAGGCCGATTATCGCGACCCTGCGGTGCAGCAAATGATTGACTCTAGCGGGTTTATAATCTGGCCGCCGCTGCATTTTTCTTACGATAGTATCAACTATAATTTAACTTCGCCCGCACCTTCTAAGCCTACAGCCGAGAACCTTCTTGGCACTGATGATAATGGTCGCGATGTTCTTGCGCGCATAATTTATGGCGTGCGAATATCGCTAATTTTTGGTTTAGTTTTAACATTTTTCAGCGTGATAATTGCAGTGTTGATGGGGGCGGCACAAGGCTATTTTGCTGGGCTGGTGGACATTCTTTTGCAGCGCTTTACCGAAATTTGGTCGGCAATGCCCGTATTATTTTTGTTAATAATATTGTCGTCAATCTTAGAGCCAAGCTTCTTCTCTCTAATAATGCTATTGCTAATTTTTAGCTGGATGTCTTTAACAGTTTATGTGCGCGCCGAATTTTTACGCTTGAAAAACTTTGAGTTTGTAATGGCCGCAAAGGCTTTGGGCGCAAGCGATTGGCGCATTATCACGCGGCACATTTTACCCAATGCTGCGCCGGTGATTATTTCTAACCTGCCGTTTTTGTTGAGCGGTGCAATTATCACGCTAACCTCGCTAGATTTTTTAGGGCTAGGAATGCCTGTGGGCGCGCCTTCGCTTGGTGAATTATTAGCGCAGGGAAAAAATAATTTGAATGCGTGGTGGCTGGGAATTAGCGGTTTTGTAGTGCTGGCGGCAATTTTAACAATGTTAATTTTTATTGGAGAAGCATTGCGCGATGCGCTGGATGTGCGAAAATAGAGGCTTTATAATTGAAAGTAATAATTTAAATATTGAAATATGTCAAAACAGGTGCTTTATCCAAGAGATGTTTGTAGAAAATTAATGAAAGGTGAAGATCTTTCTTCGCCAGAAATACCATTGCAGCATAATTGGTATCGAAGTCAGGCGGTGTATGGCATGTCGGCACTTTGCGTTGAGGGTGATAAAGAGCTACAAAGAATTGAAAGAGGTAGTCAGAATTGCTTTAATCCTGCGGCGAAGAAAATTGCTGCGGATACAGTTTTTGATATTGCTAGCATAACTAAAACTTTCACGGTAGCAACGATTCTTCGGATGATTGAAAGCGATGAATTTGCGCATTTTTTTCCTGATAAATTAAATACCAAGTTAAAATTTTTTAATCAGATTCTGAAAAGCCGCTACCCTGAATCGGAATATGTAAATACTAAGCTGGATAAAGAAGATGAAAGGATAAGTCTACAAGATTTAATCGTGCATACTTCTGGCATTGGAGAAATTGAAGAGGAAGATTTTTACAATAAATTACTTTTTGCAAGTGGTGAATTTCTAGCAAAGCCTGCAGATGGAAAATTTCTTGATGTAAAAAGGCTTCCAGGAGAATATGGTCAATTTCAATATAGCGATGTTGGATATGAATTATTGGGAATGGTAGTTTCTGCAATTGCTAGTTCTGCTAGGCAGAAAGCCACATCATTTGGAGAAATGAATAGAGAGTTAGTGATTGATCGACTAAATCTAAAACAAACTTTTACCTCTGATCAAGTTGCTTTGATTGACGGAGAGACAAAAATAAAAGATGCTCCCAAGCAAGAAGTTGCGCAAGGATATCCTTGTAAATCGGACGGCACTTTGACTAAGGCTCAGGGCTTTAGGCGCTGCATGTCTACTTCGGCGATGTATTCCAGTCCTTCAGAATTATGTAAGTTTGCGTCGAGAGTTTTTGGTGACAAAGTTTTTAGTGACGGAGGTCTTTTTGAAAAGCAAGCTACTATCGATTTGCGCAATTCTCACAAGGTACAATATTGGGAAAATGGAAAGCTATCAGAAGGAGTTTTATATGGAATTGGTTATGTGATATATGAAAATCAAGATGGATATGAAGTGAGGACTCATGGCGCGCAGACCAATGGATATTGCGGCAGATTGTCTTTTAGAGTTAGTGATGGAAAAGTTTCCTGCTGCTTGGTGGTTTCTGAGCAACTCACGCCATATTTTGCTCGGGCGTTGCTTGATCTGGATATTAAAGAGGGAAGAATTGATAATAATGATCTGCAAGCAAAACAATATCGGCTTTACGAACTAAACCAAGAATTATTGCACAAATATGACAAGGATGAATTGCTTGTGGCATTAAGTAATTCAGGTTATCAGACGATATTTGAAGACGATCAGAAGATTGAAGATGGCAATTATGAATCTTTGCGAAAAGAATTGCATAATTTAGATTTAAAAAAATCTTCTGCAGCCCAATATGAAAGGGGGGTTAAACAAGCTTCGGGGAAAAAATTAGACACTACGCAAGAATTTGTTGCAGAATTATAGCAAGTAGCTAATTTGTGGCGTTCAAATATTAAAAATATTCCAAATATGCCAATTGAAATTTTAATGCCCGCACTGTCGCCAACCATGAAAGAAGGCAATCTAGCCAAGTGGTTGAAGAAAGAAGGCGACAAAATTAAAGCGGGTGAAGTAATCGCCGAAATTGAAACCGATAAAGCAACCATGGAGGTTGAGGCGGTTGATGAAGGTGTGATGGGAAAAATTTTAGTGGCAGCTGGCACCGAAAATGTGGCGGTGAACAGCCTAATTGCGCTGCTTCTTGAAGAAGGTGAGGATAAAAAATCGCTCGAAGGTTATGCAACTAAAGCGGCTGCTGCACCAAGCGCGGCTAAGGCTGAAGCTAAAGTTGAGGAGAAAAAAGTTGAAGCGCATGCTGTTTCTCATGCAGCAGCAAGCCATGATAATCAAGGCGTGAAGGCTAGTCCTCTTGCTAAAAGAATTGCTAAAGAAAATAATGTTTCGCTATCGCAAATTAGTGGTAGCGGGCCTCACGGGCGTGTTATTAAAGATGATGTTCTTGCGGCAGCAAAAGGCTCGTCTGCACGAAGCGGCGCGGTTGTAAGAAATTCACAAGAATTTACTGCGGTAAAAAATAACAACATTCGCAAAGTAATTGCCAAGAGACTGCTTGAGAGTAAGCAAACCGTGCCTCACTTCTATTTATCATGCGATTTACAAATTGATAAATTACTCGAATTGCGCACTGTGTTAAACGGCGCTGCAGACCATGTTGACGGGCTTCCAACCTATAAAGTTTCTGTGAATGATTTAGTAATTAAAGCAGTGGCACTCAGTTTGAAAAAAGTTCCCGCAGCAAACAGCTCTTGGTCTGATGACGCAATTTTATTATACAATAATGTCGATATTTCAGTTGCGGTGGCAATTGATGGAGGGCTTATCACGCCAATTGTCCGTAACGCCGATCAAAAATCTATCCAAGCAATTTCTAACGAAATGAAGCAATTGGTGAAAAAGGCCAAAGAAGGAAAGCTACAGCCTGAAGAGTTTCAAGGCGGTGGCTTTAGCATTTCTAATTTGGGAATGTTTGGTATTGATAATTTTAACGCCATTGTTAACCCACCGCAAAGCTGTATTTTAGCAGTTGGACAAGGTGTTGAAAAACCAGTTGTTATGCACGGAGAAATTGGCGTTGCAACGGTGATGAATGTAACTTTGTCGTCAGACCATCGCTCTGTTGATGGCGCGGTCGGTGCTGAGTTTTTAAAGGCTCTCAGAAATTATATCGAGAATCCAATTTTGTTATTGATTTAATTTTTTTTCCCAATTAATTTTCGCGTCTCGAAATTTTTTCGTTCGCATTTTTTCTAACTTCATTTTTTTATAAATTTATGTCAAAAGCAGTTAAATTAGTTATTGTTTTAGCGATTGCAGCAGTGTCATTTGTTGTTGGCGTTAAATCTTCTGAGCAAGTAAAAAGCCACGCTAGCTGGATGTTTGAAAGCAAAGATGATGAAGTTGCTTTGCCTGATCTTTCTAACGAAGAAAT
>CANGNU010000042.1 GCA_947455365.1 Rickettsiales bacterium
AGCTGTTTGATGAGATGCGCAGAAAGCGTAGAAAGGTAAACAACAAAATTAATTTGAGCGTGGTGAAAAATAAAACTGCCTCACGAAAAAATTGCTCATAAATTGTTAAGCCTAAAGCAAGAAAAATTGCCGTAATAATTGGGTAGGCCAAAGGCAGCAAATAGCGAGTAATGACGCGGTTTAGCTCGACATTTTTGCGCAAAGAAAGTGCAACAATTCTTGGCAAGAATAAGTGTTTTAAGATGCGATAAATTAAGTAAGAAAGCGTGAAGCATAAAATTAGCCCAAGCGATTGCCAGTAAAGGCTGGCACTTAACACCGTCTTTTCAACTGCAGTAAAAACCTTATCGTAATCGATCATTGTATTTGAAAAAGTGAGTTGATTTCACTGAAGAAAATTATCGCCCATCAAATATTGCCAGAATAATTTACAAGTAAATGTTTTTTGCAAAAAATTTAAGTGATTAGAGCGATTTAAGAAATTAGAGGAAAAATAAGAAGAAGAATTTGCATAAAAAAAGCGGACCGAAGCCCGCTATTTTTAACTTAAAATTTGCTATAAATTACTCAGCTTTTTTCTTTTTAGTTTTTTTAGCTGGTTTTTCTTCTTCGGCAGCAACTTCTTCTACAACTTCAATTGCATCTTCAGAAGTTTTTGTTTTTTTCTTGTCACTTACTTCTTCTGGCGCATTAGCTTTAGCATCAGCTTTTAGCAATGCTTCAATTTCAGATTCGCTTCTTGTAACAATAACGCGAACATCAAGCACAACATCAGAGTGCAAGTCTAGGTTGATTGGGTAAACACCAAGTTCTTTGATTGGTTTTCTTAGGAAAACATTGGCGCGAGCAATAGCTTTTGAACCAACAATTTCGTTGATTTTAGCGGCGATTGATGCAGAAGTAACTGAACCATAAAGGCGTCCGTCATCAGAAGCGCTTTCAATAACAATAATGTCTTTGCCAGCAAGCTTAGCTTTAATTTGAGTTGCAGCGGCAAATTTGCCTTGGTTAGCAGCTTCAAATTCAGAGCGCTTAGCTTCAAAAAGCTTTTGGCTGTTAGGTGTAAAAGCAATTGCTTTTTTGCTTGGAATTAAAAAGTTTTTAGCATAACCACTTTTTACTTCGACTAATTCGCCAATTTGGCCAAGATTAGAGACTCTTTCAGTAAGGATAACTTTCATGTTTAGTTTGAGATTACTTCTTTAGCGATTGGAGAAATTAGGGCCAAATGACGAGCCATTTTAATTGCATCAGTCAAAGCGCGTTGCTTTTTCATTGATACATTAGTAACGCGGCTTGGAATAATTTTGCCTCTTTCAGAAAGAAATTTATTCAAAAGCTTAAGATTTTTATAATTAACTTCAGCAATTGAAAAAGATTTTAAAGGACAAACTTTTTTTCTTTTAACAAAAACGCCTTGGTTAACCAAAGAAATGCGCAAGAAGCCTTCTTCTGTAACGCCGCCTTCTGGCTTTTTAAAAGCCTTATTTTTTTTATAGTCTGCCATATTAGTTAATGTCGAATTGAGTTTGATCTACGACTAGGTCGTATTTAGTAGAATCTTTTTTCACAATTTTGCCTGCTTTAAAGTCTTTTGCAGTAGCGCTGACAAACAATTGTGATTCTTCTGCAGCTTCTTCAGCTTTAAGCGTAACGCTTCTGATGATGTCTTCATTAAAACCGATTACGCGGTTTAATTCAGCAACCGCAGGAAACGGCGCATCAATGTTAAGTAGAACATAATGACCGCGGCTATTCTTTTTAATTTTGTAGCTCATGGTGCGAAGGCCCCAATATTCTTTAGAAAGAATTTTGCCTTTGCCGTCAGTAATGATTTTTGCTAATTTATCTGAAAGGGCGTCAACATCTTCAGCTGTAAGATCTTGCCTTGCAATAAACACAGTCTCGTAAAGAGCCATAATTATTAATTTTGTTAAATTTATATTTGTAAAGCTGCGAAAAATAAGTGCAACATTAAAACCTTCAAATAGCAGTGCTGGAAGAAGGGGGCAAGGAATATAACAAGCTAGTTTTTATTTGCAAGCAGGTTTTTAAGGGAATTTTGCTTAGGTGCGCTCCATGTAGAAAACACGCCTTTTGCCAGTTTCAAGGTCTTTCACCTCAAGTCTTGTACCGCTAAAAATATCGTCGAGAAAAATTACTTCAGCGGGGTGGTAATTATTAGTGCTGAAATCAAAAACATCAATCTGGCGACCGATGCGCACAAGGTTGCCAGACGGAATATCGATAGAAATATTAGTGGTTTCTTCATAGCCAGCCCAAGCGAAAGAATCAGTGCTGGCAAGGGTTAGAAGCATTATTGTGGTGAAGAAAAATTTTTTCATGATTAATTGGTTGACATTTTGTGGTTAGGAATGTTTAATTCGGCCCTCTTTTTTAAGAAACTCTACTTAAATTTTCTACAAGTTTTTGTTAGTTTTTTCAATTTAGATAAATTTCGGGGCGTAGCGCAGTCTGGCTAGCGCATCTGGTTTGGGACCAGAGGGTCGGGAGTTCGAATCTCTCCGCCCCGACCATTGGTTTTTATTGGGCCTAGCGGCCTACGCTGCACAGGCAGCGCCCCACACTCGTGGGGATCCCCCTTACTCCCTAACAGAATTTAGTGTTTGGGCGTGAGGTTTTTATTTTTTACGCGACACTGGTCGCGCCCCGCTTTGCGGGGATCCTAAGTTTTAAATTTTTTACGCGACACTGGTCGCGCCCCGCTTTGCGGGGATCCCCATCGGCACTACTTCAGTTGTGCTGCAATCACAAATCGGGATTTTTATTATGATCAGAATTTTCCAACTTCCAAAATATTCTCAACAAAAAGTTTCTTCATTGAAAGAGGTGGAGAATTTACAAGATATTTTGTGGATTGACCTACAGAATCCTAGTCGCGATGAAATTAAAGAAGTTGAAGAAATTTACAAAATTAGCTTTCCTACTCGTCAACAACAAGAAGAAATTGAAACCAGTTCGCGCTATTTAAACGATGCCGGCGCCATTAAAATCAACTCGACATTTTTAAATATTGTGCCACAAAGCGGCAAGTTGGAAGAGTATGAAATGTCGTTTATTATTACTGACAAAATGCTGTTCAGCCTGCGCTACTTCGATAGCCGCGTCATTGTTGAGACGGTGAAAAAAATTAAACAATTTCCCTCAATTTTTACTAATCCGGCAAAAATTTTTATTAGCATTATTGAAGCGAGAATTGATTTTGATGCCGATTTAATTGAGTTGGTGTCAAAATATATTGCCGATATTAGCAAAAAAATTAATTATAAACAAAATTTAGACGAGAAAATAATTTTAAAAATTAATGATTGTCAAGAATTAACCATGTCACTTCGCGAGGCTTTATTTGACAAGCAGCGCACGCTTTCATCTTTACATAGAAATGAAGATTTAACGGTGGAAAATGAATTGCGTTTGCGGACAATTATTAAAGATATTAACTCGCTGATTGAACATGCTAATTTTAATTTTACGCGGCTGGAATATCTACAAAACAGCTTTCTCGGTTTGATTAATATTGAGCAAAATAAAGTGATTAAAATTTTCACCGTTGCAAGCTTGGTGTTTATGCCGCCAACTTTAATTGCCAGCATTTATGGCATGAATTTTCATCACATGCCTGAACTTACTGCAAGCTTTGGGTACCCTGTGGCTCTAGCGCTAATGCTGTGTTCATCGGCAATTCCGTTGCTGTTTTTTAAGAAGAAAAAGTGGCTGTAGATTTGTAAATTTAGATTTCCGCTTTCGCGAAAATGACAAGCTTTCTACATTATTTCTGCATTAGAATTTGACGACCCCTTTTTATTTTCTACTTCTTTGCCGCGCAAAAATTCTTTGATCAATTCTGAATTTGGATTGCGCGAAGAATTTATCATTTTCTCAATTTCCTTTTTAGTAATTCCAACCGATGAAAGTGCCGCACGAGTAAGCTGCAAGCTGGTCTCAAAATTTTTCGACACCACTAAACTTGCACCAACTTTTTTGAAGCGTTCAGCGTTATTCATGGTTTCGGACTTGGTGGCAATTGTAACATTAGGAAAATTTTCGTGAATGAATCGTGTAATTTTTATGCAGGCAATTTCATCTTCCATAGCAATAATTACTGACTCACATTTTTCAATGCCAACATAGCGCAGAATATCGATATTCATGGCGTCGCCGTAGTAGATGTTGTAGCCATTTTCTTTTTCAAGACGCACTACGCGATGGTTGTTATCGAGAATTAAATAATGGATATTTTTCTTGCGCAAAATGTAAGAAATTACATGGCCAATTTTGGTGAATCCAATGACGATGACATGTTTAGAAATGTCGCCAACTTCGCGTTTAATTTTGTTATCGTGCAGAATATTCATAATGTAAAGTTGGCCTTTTATTTTGCGCCCGAACGAGGCCAGCAAAGGCGTGAAGGCCATTGTTACCGTTACAACTGTTGCTAATAATTGTGATAATTCTGGTGCAATAAAATTTTGATTTACCGCCATAATAAACACTACAAAAGCAAACTCGCCACCTTGCGAGAGTAGCAGCCCCGTGTGAATTGCTGGCGCCAAAGGAAAGCGAAAAACTTTGCATAAAATAATAATTATCAAGGCCTTGATGAAGATTAATCCTAACGCAATGGCAATAACTTTGGGCAAGCTGAATAAGAGCAGATCAAGCTGGAAGGACATTCCGATGGTCATGAAAAATAATCCGAGCAGCAAAGATTTTAACGACGAAATATCTTCTTCAACGCGATATTTATATTCAGTTTCTGCCACCATTAAACCTGCTGTGAAGGCGCCAAAGGCTGATGAAAGGCCGAAATATCCACTTAAATAAGCAGAACCTAAAACTACAATTAGCGTGACGCTGAAAAATAATACATCACTTTTTGCGCCAGCGACAATGCGGTAGATTGGGCGCAGCAATAATCGACCGATGGCAAAAATTATTACCAAGGCAATTACGGCATCAAATAAAGCGCCGCCAAGAGCCTTTCCAAGAGTAACGGTTTGTTGCGATAAAACTGGCAACAAAACTAAAATTGGAATAACCGCTAAATCTTGCATCAATAAAATGGAAAAGGACAAGCGCCCTACCCGCGTGGTTTCTTCGCCATTTTCGGCAATTATTTGCATGACAATTGCAGTGGAAGAAAGTGAAAGTGCACTGCCAATTACCATTGCCGCTTCAGCAGAAATTCCAAAAAATTTATGGGCGATGAGAGCAATGATGCTGGCGGTTAGCACTACTTGCAAGCTGCCAAAACCCAAAACATATTTGCGCATTTTTACCAGCTTTTCGAAGCTTAATTCAAGCCCAATAGCAAAAAGCAAAAATACTACGCCAAGGTCAGCAATTGGGCGCGTAGATTCAATGTTGCTTAACACGCCAAAACCAAAAGGACCAATCATGGCACCAGCCACCAAGTAGCCAATGGCGGGGCTTAAGCGCAATTGCTTAAATAGAATTACAATTGCAACTGAGGCAAAAAGTAGAACTAAAATGTCGTGTAAATGGCCAACATCATGCATTGTTTTTAATAGTTTTAAATTATGAATTTTGAATCTAAACTCTAATTTAGAATTTTATAATTTAAAACTTTTTTAACATGTCTATAATGTCCGACAAGTGGATTGCGCAAAACGCAACCGCTAATAAAATGATTGAACCATTCGCTGCTAAGCAAGTGCGCGTTGATGACAAAGGCGAAAAAATAATTTCTTACGGAAATTCTTCTTACGGTTACGACGCACGAGTTTCTAACGAATTTAAAATTTTCACCAACATAGATTCTGCAATTGTTGACCCAAAAAATTTCTGCGATACAAGTTTTGTTAATCGCACCACCGATGTTTGCATTATTCCGCCAAACAGCTTCGCTCTAGCGCGCACGGTTGAATATTTTCGCATTCCGGAAGATGTTCTGGTGGTTTGCGTGGGCAAATCTACTTATGCGCGTTGCGGAATTATTGTTAATGTAACGCCGCTTGAACCCGGTTGGGAAGGTCATGTGACGCTAGAGTTTTCTAACACTACGCCGCTTCCTGCAAAAATTTATGCTTTTGAAGGAGCTTGCCAGTTCTTGTTTTTCAAGGGTAATGAGCCTTGCGAAACTTCTTATGCGAAGAGAAGTGGAAAATATATGGGGCAAACGGGTGTTACTCTGCCTAAGGTTTAAAGCTATTTTGCGAGGGCTGCAAACTTAAATAATTTTTTTATGAAAAAAAAATTTCTGCTTTTTGTGATGCTGAGTTTTGTTTTTGCATCAAGCGCTTTTGCCCTAGAGCAAGAAGCCTCTGAGGCAGTTGCGCCTTCACGCGAAATTCGCACTTTTAATCCACTAAAACCTACGCCTTCGCGTTTTTTTGCTGCAGATATTTCTATCCCCGATCACTTTGCAACTTCTAATAATTTAGCAAAAAAAGTTGGCTCATTTTATCGCGCTTATGGCGAAATTATTTTTATTCAAGGCACCCTCACCGACTCTTTCGCCGTGCCAATTGAAGGGGCAATTATTGAAATTTGGCAAACTAATTCTGCCGGAAAATATCACTCACTTATTGATGCAAATAGTGAATATGTCGATAAATATTTTAGCATGTCGGGCCGCACAGTTACTGACAATTTGGGCAATTATAGTTTTATTACCATCATGCCCGGAAGCAGAGCTGGCAGGGCTCCACACATTAACATGAATATTTATCATCAAAAATTTGGCAAGTTAGAAACTGAAATGTATTTTGAAAAACATCCCTTTAATGATGACGATTATCAATATCTATCTTATTTTGAAGAAGAGCGTAAACTGTTGACGGCGCAGGTTCGACACACTGAAATTATCAATACAAATTCAATCAAAATTTGTACTTTTAATTTAGTAATGCGCGGTGCACAACAATATAAAAAATTCTAAAATGAAATCTCAAAGACAGTTGCAAGTTGGTGAACAAATTAAAAGAGTTATCGCTGATATTTTTTTGCGCGAAGGCTTGTTAACCATGATGGGAAGCTGCATTACCGTTCTTGAAGCCGATGCCAGTCCTGACATTAAAAATGTTAAAATTTACCTTGATTTTTTTGCTGGTGAAGCAAATCATGAAAAAATTCTCGCACGCTTGAATCAAATGGCGCCGCACTTTCGCTATGAATTGGGCAAAAGATTAAGTAGCAGAAATACTCCAGAAATTGTTTTTGTTTTAGACAGAACTGAGTCAAAAGCCTTACAGCTTGATGCCTTGCTAGCAAAGGAATCAGAGGCAATAACAAAAAAATCATGACAAAAAAAATCGCCATTTTTGGATCAACTGGATCAATTGGCAAAAACACAATTGAAGTTATAAAAAATGATTTGGCGCGCTTTGAAGTTGTTACGCTAACAGCTCGCAGTAACTACAAAACACTGGCGGCGCAAGTTAATTTATTACAGCCAAAATTTGCGGTAATTGAAGATGAAAAAAAACTTGGTGAATTAAAATTATTGGTGAATACGCGCAAAACCAAGCTGCTGGCTGGTCGCGAGCAAATTCTTGAAATTGCTAAAATAAAATATGATGTGGCGATGATGGCCATTGTTGGCGCGGCAGGCATGTTGCCAACTTTAAATGCAATTCGCGCGGGGTCAAATATTGCCCTTGCCAACAAAGAATCTTTGGTTTGTGCGGGAAAATTTTTAATGCGCGAAGCAAAGAAACACAAGGCCGCAATTCTTCCTGTTGATTCTGAACATAATGCAATTTTTCAAATTTTTGAGCGAAAAAATTTGCACGCAATTGAAAATATAATTCTCACCGCATCAGGCGGGCCGTTCTTTCGCAGCAATTTAGATTTCTCAAAAATTACTGTTGAGCAGGCATTAAAACACCCCAATTGGAGCATGGGCGCAAAAATTAGCATCGACTCTGCAACCATGATGAATA
>CANGNU010000043.1 GCA_947455365.1 Rickettsiales bacterium
ATTATCGACCGCCTTAAATCAAGCGCAAGCTAAAGAGAATGGTGCGGCAAATGTTACTCTGGGCGCTAAAGAGTATCAATCTTATCAAGAATTTTTAGCTGAGCGCGAGAAAAATGCAAAAGCAATTGAAGTGGCTGCCGTTAAACCCAAGGATGAAAAAAAGTCCAAAAGATTTTCTTTTGGTTTAAGGTTTGGATATCAAGAAGATAATTTTGCTTTTGATACGCCAGCTGGTCATTCAATATTAAGTTGGCGCAACATGAGAGGCTCTTCTTTTGGTGCAGATTTAGGTCTAAAAATTACCGACAACATAGATAGCATTTTTGAATATACTTATTCTAAAGTTCGTGGCCAAGGCACCGATGACGATATTCAAAATGGCTATGGAGCTTATAGCATCCAGCAGGCGAGAGGGCATATAAATGATTATAGTCTAGTTACAAATTTTGATATTTATAAAAATGAATCTTTTAAACTTTCTCCCCGAATTGGTTATTTTTATAAAATTGCAAAATTAGGAATGTACGGAGGATCGTCGAATTATGCGGGTAATTTTGACGATAGCCTAGGTCAATTGACAAGATCAAAATACCATGGTCCAAAAATTGGCCTAAAACTTGAAAAAAGTTTTTCGTCAGGCACAAAAGATGTTTTTATATTTGATTACTACCCTTTTGTTCAATATTCAGGAAGGCAATTTTGGCCACATCGCGCAGAAGAGGATATGCGATGGGAGTTAAGAAGTTTAAATGGAAGAGGTTCGTGGTCAAGAAATCGCGGTTTAATGCTTCGCGCAGAGCATATAACAAAAATTAATGAATATTTCTCAACCAAGTTCTATGTTTTTTATGAATATATTAATGTTCGAGAGCTGCAAGAAATTACTTCCGGCGGATCTATTTATAGCAAGAGAAACAATAACTCTGCAACAGATGGCAATGCCAACTGGAACTCTTTTGGCGCCGGTCTTGGATTTATTTTTTAACAACAATCTGACGCTAAAATGTCACAAAATTTAGAAACAATGAATTACGAATTAACTTTGCCAGAAGAGGCTGGCAATGTATTGCTGCACAGCTGCTGTGCGCCTTGTGCCGGCGACCTTATGGAGCGCATGAAAGAATCGGGAATTGATGTTACAATTTTTTTCTACAATCCAAATATTCACCCAAAAAAAGAATATGAAATTCGCAAGAATGAAAATATTCGCTTCGCCGAGAAGCTAGGAATTCCCTTTATCGACGCCGATTACGATGTACAAAATTGGTTTGCTCGTGCCAAAGGTTTAGAATATTCGCCCGAACGCGGCGAACGCTGCACCAAATGCTTCGACATGCGCTTTGAACGCACGGCGCTCTACGCCTACGAGCATGGCTTCAAAACCATCACTTCTTCATTAGGAATTTCGCGCTGGAAAAATATGGAGCAAATTAACGATTGTGGCATTCGTGCTGCTAAAAATTATGAAGGAATAAACTATTGGACCTATAACTGGCGCAAGGCTGGAGGCTCTGAGCGCATGTATCAAATTGCCAAAAAAGAAGAATTTTACAAACAAGAATATTGTGGTTGCATTTTTTCTTTGCGCGATAGCAACGAGTGGCGTGTTAGTAAGGGCCGCGAAGAAATTAAGATTGGTGAAGAATTTTATTGCGAGAGTGGATTGGATAAAAAATTTACACAAAAAAAATAGTCAACTCTTGTTGTTCATGATTAAATCTAGAAAATTTCTATTTAAAACTTTCCTCTATCTTCTTATGACAATGCCAATAACGGCAAGGTCTGGGCAGGTTAATGACATTATAAAATCTAGCACTGCTGCAGAAGGTTGTGCAGTAAAAACTTCAGAAAATTTTGCTACAAAATTTTATCAAACTTATAAAGAGCATTTAAAATATGACGGCGAAAATGCTGCAAAGCTTGAGCATAACGGCGATGTTGCCGACGCTCCGCTTGATTCGCCGCCATTTCCTAATGCCACTTGGTCAATAGGCGGTGTATCGCCGCTGGGCTATGCTGACACTGCTGTCACGCCTTTAATGGATACAATTTATTGCGGCGAAAATGGTGCAAAAATAAAGCAATCTCGCATCAAACTTTATGGCTGGATTAATGGCGGAGGCAATATTAGCAGCTCGCGCAGCCATTATGATATTGCTAGCGGCAGTGGTGGAAATTTTCCCGTTGCTTTCGATCCTTACCCAAATCAATTTACGCTCAATCAAACAATTATTAACCTAGAGCGCGTTCCCGATACAGTGCAGCGCGATCGTATTGATTACGGCTTTCGCCTTACAGGCATCTATGGCACCGATTATAAATATACTTTTTCCAACCATTTATTTAGCGACCAATATTTAAAAGATCACAAAAAATACGGCGTCGATTTAATGATGTTTTATGGCGATATTTATATTCCATACATTGCCAAAGGCTTGAATATCAAGGTTGGGCGCTATGCTTCAATTCCAGATATTGAAACGCAATTTGCGCCAAATAATTATTCTTACAGCCATTCTTTGCTTTATACTTATGGCCCCTACATGCATGAAGGAGTAGTCTCTTCGCTAAAATTAAATAAAAATTGGACAGCGCAATTTGAGGTTTTTGCTGGCACTGATGTTGCAATTAACGATAAGCGTAATCGAAAATTAACCTCGGGAGCCTGCATCAATTGGACTTCTGACAGTGGCAATGATAATTTTTATCCGTGCTTTAATGGCATTAATAATGGCAAATATTCCTATAACAATGTGCAGCAAGTTGTTGCAACTTGGTACCATAAATTCAATTCAAAATGGCATACTGCAACCGAAGGATACTACATGTGGCAGCGCGCCGTTCCTAGTGTTGATGACGCAAATGCCCCACCAATTATTGTTGGTTCTAATGGCGCAAATTGCAAGGTGGGTGATGCAACTTGTCGTGCTTCAGCATTTTCAATGCTTAATTATATTTCTTATAAATTTACTTCGAAAGATTCCTTCACTTTGCGCAACGAATTTTTTAAAGATAATCGCGGTCAAAGAACGGGCTATAAAACGCTTTATACTGAACATACAATTGGCTGGAACCACTGGATTGGCGATGTAATTACCATTCGCCCTGAATTGCGTTTTGATCATTCATACGACATAAAAGCCTATGATGGTGGACGCAAAGCAAGTCAATATATGCTTGCAACTGATATGATTATACGCTTTTAGGAACTGGAGCGGGCGAAGGGATTCGAACCCTCGACATCCACCTTGGCAAGGTGGCACTCTACCACTGAGCTACGCCCGCATTTAGGTAGGATTTTTAAAACGAGCAGCTACTTTAAAAGCGAAGAAATAATTTGCAAGTAATCTATTCTAATTTATTCTAAGTGTCACAGTGTAACAACCCTTAGAAACCCTTGTATTTCAAGCCTTAAGCCTTGTTTAAATTATGAAAAAACTTTCTGCTCTTCTGCTAGTTTTGCTTTTAACCGCCTCTTGCGTTGAAACGGTTGTGGTTGGATCGCTGGCAACCATTGTGGTTGTAACCCGCGAGAAGACTCTTGAAAGCACCAAAGATGATGTAATCATTGCTGCAAAAATTGATAAAGAATTTTTAGAAAGCGGTTTAAAAAGCCCGCGCAACTCGGTGTCTGTAATGGTTAATGAGGGCAGGGTGTTACTTACAGGAATTGTCCGCGATGCCGATAAAGGCCGCACCGCAATTGTTGTGCCATGGAAAATTTTTGGCGTAAAAGAAGTAATTGATGAAATTGAAATTAGTGATCAAAATGTTAAGGTGGTTGATTACGGCGGCGATTTTCGTGATTCTTTCATCACTTCTTTAATCAAATCAAAATTATTTTTTAACCAAAAAATTATTCCCGCAAACTATAAAATTCTTACCTTCAGAAAAGTGGTTTATGTTTTTGGCGTAGCCCGCGAAGACACTGATATCAAAGAAGTGCTGCGAATAATTTCTAAAACCTCTGGCGTAAAAAAAGTGGTTAATCATGTAATTTTAGCCAATGACAGTCGCAGAAAATAATAATCAGGTTGTTACTTTTGGCTGTCGTTTGAATGCTTATGAAAGTGAGGCAATCAAGAAGGCTGTAGGTGATTCGGGCCAAAAAAATTTAATCGTATTCAATAGTTGCGCCGTTACCTCTGAAGCTGAAAGGCAGTTGCGACAAGCTGTACGAAGGGCGCGCAAAGATAATCCGCTAGCAAAAATTGTTGTAACAGGTTGCGCCGCACAAATTGATCCTGAAAAATATGCCAAGATGGCAGAGGTTGATTTGGTGCTGGGAAACCTAGAGAAATCTAGTGCCGCAAGTTATGGTGAAATTGCCGCGATGACGGAAAATTCTGCTAGTATAGCAAAATATACCAGTAGAAATTTTCATGATAAAAATTCTGAGAAAGAAAACAACAATGCCGTTGAGCCTTTAGAATCAAGCTCTCATAACCATAGCGCAATTCATCATCATGCAATTTCTGCTGAAAAAAAATCTGATACACAACATCAAGACAAACTTTTTCTTGATGCAAAAACCGCTGCTGCAAATTTTCTAACCCCTGACGAGACCGCTAAAATCAAGGTTAACGACATTATGGCGGTGAAAGATGCCGCACCGCAATTAGTATCATATTTTGAAAATAAAACTCGCGCATTTCTTGAAATTCAAAATGGCTGCAATCATCGCTGTACTTTTTGTATAATTCCGTTTGGCCGCGGTAATAGCCGCTCGGTGGCCTTTGGTGAAATTGCTGCGCAAGTAAAAAAAATGGTCGAAATGGGCCACAAAGAAGTGGTTTTAACGGGTGTTGATATTTCTGAATATGGCCAAGATTTAGCTTCGCCAATTTCGTTGTCACAAATGATTAAACGCTTGCTGGTATTGGTTCCGCAGCTTCCGCGTTTGCGATTATCTTCTATCGATGTTGCTGAAATTGATGATGGAATTCTCGATTTAATCGCCAATGAAAAACGCTTCATGCCCTACTTACACTTGAGTGTGCAGTCTGGCGATGATTTAATTCTCAAGCGCATGGCAAGAAGACATAACCGCGCGCAAGTTTTAGAATTTTGCACCAAAGCGCGCCAATTAAGGCCCGAAATTACTTTCGGCGCCGACATTATCGCTGGCTTTCCCACCGAAACTGACGAAATGTTTGCTAACAGTTTGAGTTTAATTCACGAAGCAGGAATATCGTTCACCCACATTTTCCCCTACTCAAAACGCTCTGGAACCCCAGCTGCCAAGATGCCGCAGCTTAATGGCTTAGTAATAAAACGCAGGGCAAAAATTCTTCGCGAAGCCGGAGAAAAAGAATTACAAAAATATTTACAACAACAAATTGGCAAAACGCTAACAGTGATTGTAGAAAAAAATAACATCGCCAAATCAGAAAATTTTCTCGATGTAAAATTAATTACTGAAGAAAAGTTAAATGCTGGCGAGATTAGAGAAATAAGGGTTTTAGCAGTTGAAGGAAATTTTCTAATCGCTAAATAACAAATATTAATTACCGCGATATGTCAAAAAACTCATTAACAAAAATTACAGAGATTTTAAAAGGCTCGCTAGGAAAGGTTGATGGATTGAGCGATGATTTTGAATGGAAAAAGGTGGGGAATTTCTCTGTTATTACGGGAAAAAATGGTAGCGGAAAAACTAACCTTTTAAAGGTAATTCATAAAAAATGGAAAGATTTACCTGCGAGATATATTAAAGATGATTATAAGTTTTATGTTAAGGATGGAAGAATTCCTGGGCGAAGTCAATTGGACAATGGTAAAAATTTTTCAAGCCTTAAAGAAAAGATGGATGGTCATTCAATTAGTCCTGATGATGTTGATCAATTTGATAGACTTGTATTCAATTATATTCTTAAACAAAGAAAGTCATTTTTAGATAGATACGATCAACAAATAGAAGAGCTTACAAGGATGCAAAAGTTTCAAGATACAGACTGTTTATTAGATTTGCTTCCAGACAAAGAGGAGAATTATGAGCCTTGGGATTTCATTGATAAAATTCTTAGCTCTCCTATTTCTGACGGCGATGGTTTTGATCTAAAGATAACTCTAGACAGAGTAAGTCTTAACAGGTATGAGCTAAGTTTTAAAAAAAATAAAAAAAATGTAGAGATTGAAAATTTATCCTCGGGAGAAAGAGTTGCTCTGGCAATTTCTTTTTGGATGTGGGCAAGTGAACAGGGGGCAAAAACAAAAATCTTGTTAATTGATGAGTTTGATGCCCACCTTAATCCGTGTTTAATGAAAAGCTTTGTAAATGCTATCAAAAAATATTTTGTTGATCAAGATGTGCAGGTGATTATGACAACTCACTCTCCAGTAACAGTTGCTTACGCTCGTGATTGTGGTGCTAAAATAATCTGGATGGAAGATGGCTTGATTCAAGAGAAAAATGAGCAGAAAATTATTGAAGATTTATCTAGCGGATTAATTTCTGTAATGGATTTGATGAGTGACGTAAGGATATTGGTAAACGATGTTGGTAATAATAAAGATATTTTGTATACCGAAGGAAAGACTGATCCCATTTATCTTGATGGTGCAAAAAATATTTTTGGTTATGCGGAGAAGCTTAAAGATATTCACTTTATGGGATGTACTTCTGATTCAGCAATATTAGATTTTGTTAACTTGCGCACTGGTAGAGTAAAAGTTGCGCTATTTGACAATCCGGTCCTTGATCCAGAAAGACTTGCTGCAAGAAAATATCTTGAGAAGCAAATTAAACAAAAGAATTGCAGAATTTTAAATATCCCCGAAGGATTTAATGAAATAGAGTGTTTATTTGATAAAGAATTTTTACAAAATCCCCATTCTTATCTCGCTACTCATCTTTCTGCTTTTTCTAAGAAATTTCAAAAGTATGAGCCTCACTGGGATTGTAAGAATAAAAAATTCAATGGAGATAAAAATCCTTTTGCAAATAAAATTAAATCTATTGTTGATGAGGTAATCGCTGAAAATGATCAAGTTAAAATAGAGGCAGTTAAAAAAATTTTTAAAAATTTTGAGCCGCTTCTTGATAACATTGAAAACGCTTTTAAAAAGTCCGTTAACTAAAAACCAAGCCCATGACAACCAAAAATTCTAGCGACTACTTAGTCTTTGTCGATGAAGCGGGAGACCATGTCTTGCAAGCTTCCTACAAAGAATTTCCCCTATTCGTTTTAAGCTTCTGCATCATAGAAAAACAACATTATTGCGATTTTATCTTGCCAGAATTTACCAAGCTAAAATTAAAATATTTCCAAGATATTAACTGCGTTTTTCATGAAAGAGAAATTAGAAAAGCTATTGGAAGATTCGAATTTTTAACTAATGCTGAAATTAGAAATGAATTCATGCTTGATCTAAATAAATTTTTGGAAACTGCTAAATTTAAAATTATTGCTACCGTTGTTGATAAGACAAAATTAAAAAGTGATAAATCAATCAATCCATATTTTATTGCCATGAAGCATTGTCTTTCAAGGCTTGAGCTTCATTTGAAAGAGTTAAATAATTTTAAAAATACCACCATTACTTTTGAAGCGCGTGGTAAAAAAGATGATCAAGAATTACAATTGGCTTTTCTTAGTGAGGTAAGTAAAAAAAATTACGAAGGCTGTTTCACAATTGCCGTTCAGCCAAAATGTGCCAATATTATTGGTTTGCAAATTGCTGATTTAACCGCAAGGCCAATTGGTAGATATTTTTTGGATAAGAAGCAGAAAAATAGAG
>CANGNU010000044.1 GCA_947455365.1 Rickettsiales bacterium
ATTAATTATTGAGCGACTGTGTCAAAATAGGTCAGCGTGTCTCGCGCAGCGAGAATTAACGTGACCTACTTTTGATTCAGTCGCTCAATAATTAATTAAATCGTATATTTTTTAAAATTTATTTTTTCCATTTTTACTCGCCAACAAAATCACTTTGAAACCCACCATGTTGCATATCAAGGTTGCGGAAGCGCGTAAACTCTGCATCGAAGAACAAATGCAAATTGCCAATTGGGCCATTTCTTTGTTTGGCAATAATCACCTCAGAAACATTGCGCAGGCGATTCATCTCAGCGCGCCATTCCTCAAACTTCGCCACATCGGTTTCTGGCGGCTGTTTCCGCTCATGATAATAACTCTCGCGATAAATAAACGCCACCACATCAGCATCTTGCTCAATTGAGCCCGATTCGCGCAGGTCAGAAAGCTGCGGCCGCTTGTCGTCGCGCTGCTCCACCGCCCGCGACAATTGCGACAGCGCCATCACCGGAATATTAAATTCCTTAGCAATTGCCTTCAGCCCTTGCGTAATTTCAGAAATTTCTTGCACCCGATTCTCATTAGAGCCGCGCGACCCCGAGCCCTTCACCAACTGCAAATAATCTACCATAATCAACCCCAAATTATGCTTGCGAACCATGCGCCGCGTGCGTGTACGAAGTGCACCAATTGACAGAGCAGGAGTATCGTCAATAAAAAACGGCCATTTGGAAATCTCGGCAGACCGCGCCGCTATTGCTTCCCACTCCATATCATTCAACTGCCCTGTGCGAAATTTTGTTGCGCTAATACTAGATTCCATCGACAAAATCCGCGCCGATAGCTGATCGGCCGACATTTCCAGCGAGAAAAATCCCACCGCTTTTTTCTTCTTCGGGTCATCAACTTCATCATTCAAAAACTTGCAGGCATTTACAGCCATGTTGATTGCCAGGGCGGTTTTTCCCATCGAAGGTCTTCCCGCCAAAATAATTAAATCAGAATTTTGCATGCCACCCAACATTTTATCAAGGTCCACCAACCCAGTAGAGACGCCGCTCAAATGGCTATCGCGTTTTCTCGCAATAATAGTTTTATCGAGCGTTTCTTTCAGCGAAACCGAAATATTGCGAAAATCGCTGCGGCCGTTTCCTTGATTGGTCAGCTTAAATAAACTTGTCTCGGCATTTTCAATTTGCTCTTCACCCGTGCTGCGATCCTCCAGTTTGTAGGCGCGATTGACAATATCTTCACCAATCATCACCAGCTCTCGCTTCATGGCCAAATCATGCACCAAACGCGCATATTGCGCAATATCAACAATTACAGAGGCGGCACCAAGCAACGAAGAAAGATACAGCGCTCCGCCTACAGCCTTAACATTCGGATCGTTATCGAAAAATTGCTTCAGCGTAACTTGGTTAGCAACAATATTAGTTTTTTCAACATTATGCAAAATTTGCCCATAAATTTTTTGATGGGCGGGCTCGTAGAAGTGCTCGGGCGTAAGAAATTCGGACACGCGGTTTAAATATTCGTTATTCAAAATAATGGTGCCCAAGATGATTTGTTCAGCCTCTGAGTTGTAGAGTTCTTTGCGTGTATCGATATTTACTTCTGACATTTTTTGAGATGATTTTTGAATCTAAAATTAAGGCAAGATTCTAAATCTAAATTGGAAATTAGGAAGGGAAAAATTTACAGGTAAAGAAGAAATTATAGAGGTATTGTGTCATTCCCGCGAAAGCGGGAATCTATTGCTGCATTAGGTAAGATTCCCGCTTTCGCGGAAATGACATATGATTGTGAATGATAAAGACAGAGAATTACAGATATTCCGACAAAGTTTTGATTACCTTTTTCTCGCGTGAATCCATCACCAGTGAATTTACAAAAATGCGGCCGTTTTTTTTGTGAACGCCGCGCAGCATGTAACCATCGGTCACGCCAGCGCAAGCAAAAATTACATCGCCTTTCGCCATTTGTTCCGCAGTATATTTTTTATTTAAATCTTTGATGCCCATTTTTTTGGCGCGCTCAATTTGTTTTTTGTTGTCGCCAAAAATTAAGCGACCCATCATCTGCCCGCCAATTACGCGCAGAGCGGCTGCAGCCAATACACCTTCAGGCGCACCACCTGTTCCCATGTAAGCGTCAACCCTAGTGTCCGCTGAAGTGCAGGCAATAACGCCAGCAACATCGCCATCACCAATAAGGCGAATGCGAGCACCAGCCTCGCGGGTTTTGGCAATTAATTCTTTGTGGCGATCGCGCTCAAGAATCATGACGGTAAGGTCAGAAATTGCACATTTTTTAGCTTTAGCAATGTTGGTTAAATTTGCTTTAACTGAATTATCAAGATCAACCACGCCTACAGGCAAGCCAGCTCCCACTGCAATTTTTTCCATGTAAACATCGGGGGCATGAAGAAATCCGCCATTTTGAGCAAAGGCAATAACGGCCAGTGAAGACTCGCCAGCATTGGCGCAAATGGTTGTTCCTTCAAGTGGATCGAGGGCTATATCAACTTTATGCGTTGCACCTTTCACACCAACCTTTTCGCCAATATAAAGCATTGGTGCTTCATCGCGCTCACCTTCACCAATTACAATAGTGCCAGCAATGTTCATTTTATTGAGGCTAGAGCGCATTGACTTAACGGCGGCAGCATCTGCGGCCATGTTATCGCCTTTGCCAATCCAGTCATAGCAAGCAATAGCGGCTTGATCGACGGTTGCGATAATATCAGAAGTAAGGTGAGAGAGAGATTGTTTTGTCATTGGCGCGATCTGTTTCGTTATTGAAGTGAGGCCAAAACCCAAGACTGGCGCTGGTTTACAGCGCTAAGTGCTTGAATTATGAAGACATTTTTTGTTCTTTGAATTCAACATGTTTTCTAACGACTGGATCGTATTTTGAGAAAATCATTTTTTCTTGTTTTTGCTTCGGGTTGCGGCGTGCAAGGTAGAAGAATCCAGTGCCTGCGGTGCTTACCATTTTGAAAAGAACCGAGTTTCTTTTAGCTTTTGAAGCTTTAGGTTTTCCAGCCATTGTAAAAAATATTTAATGTTAAAAAGTGAATAAGGGCGGCGATTATAGAAGCTATTTCTGAAGTTTCAACGACTTTATACTAATTATTCGTTGCCCAAATCATTCAGTTTTTTATCGCCCTTGAAGCCAGCAACCACGCCAGTTCGTGATACTCCATCAAGCCCCAAAACTGACAATTTTTCCAAAACTTCGTCAATCATTTCAGAAGTTCCAATCACTTCAAAAACTACCGAATCGCCAGTAATATCAACAATGTGAGTGCGATATTTATCGACAATTTTTATGGCTTCTTCGCGCTTTGCTTCATCGCCCATTACTTTTACCAAAGCAAGTTCGCGCTCAATGTAGCCGCGCTCTTTGGTAAGTTCCATGGCGCGATAAACCGAGACAATTCGTATTAATAATTTGCAGATTAAATCTGTTGTTTTGCTGGTAGTGTAGGTGGTAACGGTGATGCGCGAAAGTTTTTTATCTTTACTAACCGCTGCTACATTTAGCGATTCAATGTTACAGCCGCGCGCTGAGAAAAGTTCTACAATGCGGGCTAGGGCGCCAAATTCGTTATCGACTAAAATTGCAATTACATGTTTTTTTATTGTGTCAGTCATGCTAAAAATTAAAAATAAATTGGTGAAGAATTCTTATCGAAACTGAAGAGTTCTTCCAAACCTAAACCGCGTTCATGTCCTTCTGCACATAAAGCCGCGCTTGTTTACCTAAGAGAATTTCATTGTGCGCCGCGCCTGCAGGAATCATTGGAAAGACATTTTCTGCTTTATCAACAACGCAATCAAATAGCACAGGGCCTTGATGAGCAAGCATTTCGGCAATTTTACTTTCTAGTTCTTCAGGTTTTTCGCAGCGCAAACCCTTAATACCAAAGCTTTCCGCCAGTTTCATGAAATCGGGTAAAGATTCCATATAAGATTGACTTTCGCGTTTATCGTAAATTAATTCTTGCCACTGCCGCACCATGCCCATGTAGCGATTGTTGAGGATAAATATTTTAACAGGCAGGTTATATTGCTTGATAGTCGCCAACTCTTGCATATTCATCATAAAGGACGCATCGCCGCTAATGCACAGCGCCAAGGCTTGCGGGTGGGCAATTTGCGCGCCAATAGCCGCTGGAACGCCGTAGCCCATGGTTCCAAGGCCACCAGAAGTAAGCCATTTTTTAGGCGAATCAAACTGCATATATTGCGCCGCCCACATTTGGTGCTGGCCGACATCGGTTGAAACAAATGGCGCAGATTTTTTGCTAAGATTATTTAAAAGCTGTAAAGCCCATTCTGGCTTGATTGTGTCGCTGCTTTGTTCATAAGAAAGTGAGTCAATTTTTTGCCATTCTTTAATTTGATTCCACCAAGTAGAAATTTCTTCATAGCGACATTTTAACCCGTGCGACTTCCATTCATGCACTAGAGCCTCTAAGGCTGTAACTGCATCACTGACAATTGGAATATCAACGCGAATAATTTTATTTATTGAAGAATCGTCAATATCAATATGGATTTTTTTCGAGTTGGGCGAGAAGGCGTTAACACGGCCAGTCACGCGGTCATCAAAGCGCGCGCCAATGTTGATCATAACATCGCAATCATGCATTGCCATGTTTGCTTCATATGTGCCGTGCATTCCCAGCATTCCAACAAAATGTTTATCAGAGGCAGGAAAGCCACCAAGGCCCATCAGAGTAGTGGTGATTGGGTATCCAGTTAAGTTAACTAATTCGGTTAGAAGCTTGCTGGCTTTGTCTCCAGAGTTGATAATTCCACCGCCAGTGTAGAAAATTGGTTTTTTTGCTAAAGCAATTAAGCTTACAGCCTCAACAATTTGCGCGTGATTAATTTTATTGTTGTAAGGCTTTACTTCAAATGATTTGCGATTGATTTCCATCTTGCCGCTGTAGTGCGCCTTGTTGTTTTGCACATCTTTTGGAATGTCAATTAACACTGGCCCCGGACGGCCTGAACGCGCAATATGAAAGGCCTCGTGGATAATGTAGGGTAAATCTTCAACATTTTTTACTAAATAATTATGTTTAGTGCAAGAGCGCGTTAAGCCAGTAATATCAGCCTCTTGAAAACCATCAGTGCCAATTAAACTAGTGGCAACTTGGCCAGAAATGCAAACAAGTGGAATGGAATCAAGATAGGCGTCTGTAAGGCCCGTAATGGCATTGGTGGCACCCGGACCAGAGGTAACGGTAATTACACCAACTTTGCCAGTAGAGCGCGCATAGCCTTCAGCGGCGTGGGCGGCGGCTTGTTCATGGCGCGTTAAAATGTGGCGAATTTTGCTTTGCGTAAAAAGTGCGTCATAAAATGGCAGAATTGCTCCACCCGGATAGCCAAAAATTGTGTCTACACCCTCATTAACAAAGGCTTTGATGATAATTTCTGCGCCAGTAAATTTGTTTTCGGTCATATATTTTAGAAAAGATTGAGGCCCTATTTAAGCGCCTTGCAAGTTTTGAATCAAGAAAAATTTCGACTGCAAGGCTCTGCCAGCTTGTTTTTGTAGGCAATTGATTAGCGATGCTTGCATTTTTGAAAAAAAAACATAGTCTGCGTGACAAATTTACTTACTTAATATTCAACAAAATATATCGCAAAAATGACTGAAGTAAAAACAATCGAAATTGGCATTGAAAAAATTATTAAAGACTTGCCGCACCGCTATCCGTTTCTCTTGATTGACAAAGTTTCAATTCATGAGCCGTTTAAAAAAGCTGTTGGAATTAAAAATGTTACTTTCAACGAACCGCATTTTACTGGTCATTTTCCAGATAAACCAATTATGCCGGGCGTTCTTATTGTTGAGGCGATGGCACAAACTGCAGCAATTTTAATTCTTAATTCTTCTGAAGAAAAAAAAGAAGATTGTCTAGTTTATTTTATGTCAATTGACGCGGTAAAGTTTAGAAAGCCAGTGGTTCCCGGCGATGTTTTAGAATTGCATGTTACTAATATTCAAAGCCGTTCTAATGTTTGGAAAATGGCAGGAGTTGGCATGGTTGCTGGGCAAAAAGTGGCTGAAGCAGAATTTTCAGCAATGTTTGCGGATAAGAAAAAATCATAATCTTAAGAAAAAATAAGAAACACACTTTAAATAATTAATTATGAAGTTTCTAATAAAAAAACATTCTATGAATAAAATTCACGAAACTGCAATTATTGCTAAAGGCGCGCAAATTGGCGCGGGTGTTGAGGTGGGGCCTTATTCAATCATTGGCGAAAATGTTAAAATTGGTGAAAATACCATTATAAAATCGCATGTTGTAATTGACGGTTTTACTGAAATTGGTAAAAATAATACCGTATTTCCCTTTGCTACCATTGGCTTGGTGCCGCAAGACTTAAAATTTGCTGGTGAAAATTCTCGCGTAATAATTGGTGATAATAATAAAATTCGCGAGCATGTTACAATTCATTCGGGAACCAAAGACGGCGCAATGCAAACGGTTATTGGCAGCGGTTGTTTATTAATGGTTGGCGTGCATATTGCCCATGATTGCATTATTGGTAATAATGTCATTCTAGCCAATAATGCCACGCTTGCAGGCCATGTTGAAGTTGGCGATAATGTTGTAATTGGCGGGCTTTCTGCGGTGCATCAATTTGCGCGCATTGGTCGTGGCGCCATGATTGGCGGCATGTCGGGCGTTGAAAGTGATGTTATCCCTTATGGCCTTGTGATGGGTGAACGCGCGTCTTTAGCGGGCTTAAACCTTGTTGGTATGAAGCGGCAAAATTTATCGCGCGAAGAAATTCACGCAATGCGTAATTTTTTCAAGCAGTTATTTTCTAGTAGCGAAAAAAGTTTTATCACAAGACTAGATGAGCTTGCTCCAGCTTTTAATGAAGCTATTGTGAAAGAAGTTGTAGCTTTTGTAAAAGCGGAAAGTTCGCGTTCTTTTTGTCAGCCAAAATTATAGTAAATTATTCTAGCTCTTGTCATTTTTGCGAAAGCGGGAATCTGCTGCAAGTCTTGAATAGATTCCCGCTTTTGCGGGAATGACAATAATTAATGTTTATATAAAAAATAAATGCGCGAAATTTGTCTCGATACCGAAACCACTGGTCTTGATCCTAAAAGTGGACATAAAATTGTCGAAATTGCCTGCGTTGAATTGGTCAATAAATTAAGAACGGGCAGGGTGTTTCACGCTTATGTAAATCCGCGCCGCGACATGCCATATGAGGCATTTAAAATTCACGGAATTTCTACAGAATTTTTGCGCGATAAACCAATTTTTTCTGCCGTTGCAAATGAATTTCTTGAATTTGTTAAAGATGGAAAATTAGTCATTCACAATGCTGCTTTCGATTTAAAATTTTTGAATTTTGAACTAGAATTTGCGGGACTGTCCCCATTAAAAATGGAAGTTATCGATACACTCATTGTTGCGCGAAATAAATTTCCCGGCGCACAAAATTCTCTCGATGCTTTATGTAAAAGATTTGGTGTAGATTTATCAAAACGCACCAAGCACGGAGCGTTACTTGATACAGAATTGTTGGCTGATGTTTATATTGAATTAATGGGCGGAGCTCAATCAGGGCTTGCTTTTGACGCTGTTGCAGAAAATTCTATCACTGTAGAAAAAAAATTTTCTGCCACAGAAAT
>CANGNU010000045.1 GCA_947455365.1 Rickettsiales bacterium
AATTCTGGCAATAGATGGTGAAATTGATAAATGAAGCCAAGATTTTTTTTACGAATTTGCGTGCGCACCGCGTCAGAAGCCTTGGAAGCATTGATGCCATTAACAAAAATTTTGCCCGAACTTGCAGCATCAAGTAAGCCTGCAATTTGCAGCAAAGTGGTTTTGCCTGAACCTGAAGGGCCAGTAAGCGCGGCAATCTCGCCTTTTGCCAGCGCAAGACTGGCATTGTTCAAGGCAAAAATTTCTTGACCGCCTTGGGTAAATTTTTTTGTGACATTAATTAGCTCTAGGGCGAAATGGCTCATAAAATTATTTTTTGCGTTTTTTGCGAGGCTTGTCGTCATCATCGTCGTCGTCATAAGAATCGTCTTCGTCTTCAGCATCTTCATCTTCCTCCTCCTCCTCAACCTCTTCTTCGTCAATATCGTCGTCGCCTTTTATTTTAGCGACATAGTCAAAGTCATCATCTTGCGCCGATTTATCATCAGATCCAAGCTTGTCTTTGGCGGTGATTACAACTTTGCCTTTGGCTTCTTCAAAATCAATTTTATAGATGGCAGAATATTCAGAGGCAAGGCGCGAAACCGCTGTTTCGTAGATGATGCGCTCAGAGTAAGAGCGTTCGCCATCTTCAATATCGCGGGTTAAATCTCGCAAAACTTCAGCCAATAAAATTATGTTTCCCGAGTTAATTTTTGATTCATATTCTTGCGCGCGACGACTCCACATTCCTTTCAGTTTTTTAATGCCGCTGCGTAAAATGGTAAATACTTCTTCCATTTGCGCCTTAGAAACCAAAGGACGCAAGCCAATTTTCTCCGAGTTTTTTACCGGAACTTTGATGGTGAGTTTTTCTTTTTCAAACAGCATTAAATAGCAGCTGAAATCTTCGCCAAGTACAGTGGTGTTATCAATGTCGATAATTTTTCCAATGCCGTGAGATGGATAAACTGCATATTCGCCAACCTTGAAATTAAAGGCTTTGCCAGCTTTTACTGCAGGTTTTGCAGCAACAACTTCAACTGGTTTTTTTTCAACTTTTGCTGGAAGTTTCTCAGCTTTTTTGCTAACTTTTGTTGAAGATTTTACAACTTTCGCGACAACTTTTTCTTTTTTTGCAGTTTTTACAACAACTTTTTTCGCAGGTTTTTTTGCAACAGCTTTAATAATTTTTGCTGGTTTTTTTACAATTTTTGCAGCAGGTTTTTTTGCCTTAGTTTTTACAGCAATTTTTGCCTTAGGAGCGGCTTTTTTCAAGGTCTTAGCAGCAGGTTTCTTTTCAATTTTTTTGACAACTTTCTTAACAATTTTTGGTTTATTATTTTTTGCTTTCACCTTAACATTTTTCTGTACTTTTTTAGTACTAGCTTTAGTTTTTTTTGCTGACATATTTTCAAGAAATTATTTAGAGACAAAAATTAGAGGCGGGCATTGTACCATGTTTTTAGCCTCTTGCAAGAGGTTTTTTAACAAAGCTGCCAGACTTTTTGCAATAATAGTAAATTCGTTGTAGAAAATAAATTCCAGTGATGAAATAATCCAGCGAACTTTTCATAACGAAAACATTGTGAGCCAATAAAGACACTGGCTCTTAACATAATTACACTAGGTTTGAAAAATTTCCTACAAAATCTTAAAAACAAAGAGCGAATGCTATTGCTGATTGATAGGCTTATTGATCATCGTGCTTTCAAGCCAATAGCCATCTCGATTGTTACTAGTTTTATTTTGTTTAATGGCGTTAATTTTGTGCGTTCCCACAATGCCGATTTGCAAGAAAAAATGCTTTATAAAAAAGCGACCACGCCAATTAAAATTACTGTTAGCAAAGATGGTAAAGCCATTAATTTTAATGATCTGCAAGTCGCGGAATATAAGGTGCGCTCTGGCGATACAATGTCGAAGTTATTGACAAAAGTTGGCACCAATGAAAGCGATGTTTTTGCAATTTTGCAGGCGATGAAAAAAACTTACGATCCTAAAAAAATCTCGGTTGGTAATAGCATCATAATAAAATATCGCTTTAAAATTGACGCAGAAAACGGCAAAGAGAGCGAGCCAAAAAGCGCAATGGGCAAAGAAGTTGTGGTTAGTGAAGTAAAAGTTTCTCCTTCGCCAGAGCTTGAAATTACTGTGTCGCGCGGGGCTAATGGTGATTATACTGCAAGAGAGGATCGACAAAAATTGCAACGCTACATTGTGCGTTATTCTGGCGTTATTAAGGACGGGCTTTATGTTGACGGGGTAAATTCGGGCATTTCTCCTACTTCAATGATGAACATGATTCACCTCTACGCCTACGAGTTAGACTATCAGCGCGATTTGCATAATGGTGATAAATTTGAAATGTTGGTTGAAAGTTTCTACACTGAAAATGGTCGAAAAATTCGCGATGGCAATGTATTATTTTCACTGCTTTCAACCAAAGCAAAGACCGTTGAAATCTACGGCCACATGATCAATTCGCATCTTGAATATTTTGATAGCAAGGGTAATAGTGTGAAAAAATCTTTGTTAAAAACTCCAGTAAACGGCGCGCGAGTCTCGTCTGGCTTTGGTTTTCGTCGTCATCCAATTTTGGGATATTCGCGATTGCATAAGGGAATTGACTTCGCCGCACCAATGGGGACGCCAATTCTTGCTGCTGGTAATGGTACAATTACTTTTATGGGAGTTCACGGTGGTTACGGCAATTTTGTGCGCATCAAGCATAATACTGACTACGAAACGCAATATGGTCATGCTAGTCGTTTCTCCAAAAATTTTCGCAATGGTTCAAAAGTTAAACAGGGCGATGTTATTGCTTATGTTGGCTCAACTGGCCGTTCGACTGGGCCGCACTTGCATTTTGAAATTCTCTATAAGGACAAGGCAATTAATCCAGCCAGTGTTAAAGCGGTTTCTGGCATTAGATTGCAAGGCAAAGACTTGGCGCGATTCAATGCTACCAAGGACGAAATTGACGGTTACCGTAAAAAAATTCCTAACGAAATTAAGCGAGCTTATTAATGAAAATTATCAACATACTTTTCAATTACAAAAAAGCGACGCACGACAATCAGGTGTTGGGTGTAGAGCGCTGCTTCATTGACTATAGCCGCTATTTAACCGAAGCTGGCAATGAGGTAGTTTCGGTGTTAAAAAAAGGCATTGTTTATATTGAGCAAACTAAAGCGGTAAGCTCGAAAACCGTTGAAATGCAAGCATTCGGGCAGGGTGATATTTTTACAATGTTGCAAATGGCGTGGTTATTTTGCGTGGCCAAGCCCGATATTATTATTTGTCATTCAGGTCGCGCGCTTTTCTTCTCTAGGGTCGCGCGCTTTTTATCTTTTCGTAAAACGCCCATTGTTGTAATCAATCATGGCATTCGCGTTAATAAATTCTTGAAAGCCGATTATGTTTTTGCGGTAAATTCTTACTTCACTCGTGAATTAGTCGCTGCAGGAATGCGCCCTGACCGCGCTATTGCTATTCCCAACATGATTGAAGTGCCAAAAAATTTCGTGGCACCGGTTAAAGGGGAATTCCGCAAACCCTTGCGGTTAGGTTCTCTAGGGCGCTTATATCCAGAAAAATTCTTCGATAAAACTTTGCGCGCAATGGCAGTTTTGCGTGAGCAAGGCATTGAATGCGAATATGTAATAGGTGGCGTGGGGCCGCAGCAGAAGCCACTCGAGCAGCTTGCGCAAGAGCTTGGCCTGCAAGACAATTTTAAAATTCTTGGCTGGACTGAAGATAAAAAAACTTTTTTTGAAGGAATCGATATTTTTATTTTGCCATCTTGGGGCGAAACTTTTGGCATCGTTTTGTTAGAGGCAATGCTCTACAATACCCCAATTATAACCAGTAATAGCTGGGGCCCGGAAGAAATTATTGATGAAGGAATTGATGGGTTGAAAGTGTCAAAAGATGACGCCAAAAAAATGCCACATTTACTAGCGGAAGCAATTTTAAAATTACGCGACAACCAAGAATTTGCCAAAACTCTCGCGGTAAATGCGCGCAAAAAATTCTTCGCTCAATATGAAGCCACCGTAGTAACGGCGCGCCTAAATCAGATGTTGCATAAAATAGCTGGTGTGAAATAATGCAGTATTAAATTTTTACGCTGCACAAGCAGCGGCCTTGCCTTGCAAGGCTTATACCGCCGAATAACAAAAAGTTCGGCGGCTTGAATTGGTTGCGGTATATGAAAATCATTGCACAAAACAGAAAAGCATATTTTAACTATGCAATTGAAGAAGAAATTGGCGCTGGCATCATGCTGCTTGGCACAGAAATTAAAGCAATCCGCGAAGGCAAAGTTAATATAAATGATTCTTACGCTGCAGAAATTGACGGCGAATTATTTTTAGTCAATTCGGTGGTTGGGCCCTACAACAGAGGCGTTATATACTTTGCCCATGATGAAAAACGCCAGCGCAAATTGCTTTTGCACAAAAAAGAATTGCAAAAATTATTAGGAAAAATGCGCGTGAAAGGCTACTCGTTAGTGCCAACAAAAATATTTTTTAACGATCGTAATATTGTGAAAATAATGCTTGGATTGGCAAAGGGGAAGAAGCTTTACGATAAGCGCGAGTCAATCAAGAAGCGTGATGAGCAAAGGCGCAGTGATCGTGGTGAGGAATAGTTTTGCCCGAGTTTTGCGCCTGCTAGAGTTCTTGAAAAAATAAACTAAAATATTTCATGTTGAAGGCGTTATTTTTACCGCTATCAAGCCTTGTTAGAGTAGGGCCAGCAATTGAAGAGGCTTTATTGCGGCTTACTGGAAAAAATCATATTTTTAATTTGCTGCTGCATTTTCCTTTGCGAGTAGAAAAAATTTTGATTGAGCCAAATTTGGTAGGTGTTGCTAATAATTCTTTGGTGATAATTAAGGCAAAAATTGAAACTCATTCTAAACCTGCGACAAGCCGCCAGCCTTACAAAATTCTATGTCACGCTAATAGTGGCTATGTTTCATTAATTTATTTTAAAATTTTCCCTAGTCAGTTAGAAAAATTAGCAATTGGTCGCGAAGTGGCTATTTTAGGGCATTTGCAGAAGTCGCTTGGTGAAAATCAAATTAATCATCCGCAAGAAATTGTTGATGCGGCCTTAATTGATAAGCTTCCACGCGAGAATGTAATTTATCCAATGACTTATGCATTAACGCCAAAATTTTTGCGCTTGAAAATTGAAGAGGCGCTAGAAATTCTGCAAGAAAATTTTATCAAAAAACCAACAGAAGAACAAGAATGGATTGATAAAAATTTGCTGCAAAGTCAGAACTGGCCTAGCTTTGCAAATGCTTTTGCAATTGTGCATAATTATAAAATAGAGCAGAATAATTTAGAAAAACAAAATATTTTAGAAGAAAATTCTTTAGAGAAAAATCGGCAAATAAGTAATTCTTTAGAACAAAATTTTTCGCTACAAACTCACGCTAAAAAAAGGTTAGCCTATGATGAGTTATTAGCGTGGCAATTGGCTCTGCTATTGGTTAAACAAGCCGAAGTTGTAACCAAAATTCCCGCCAATATTGCACAAAATTTTGCTGATGAATTTTTGCAAGCAATGCCTTTTAAGCCAACCGCAGCGCAGCTTCACGCTGCCGCAGAAATTAAAAAAGATGTCGCTTCTAATAAGAAAATGTTGCGATTATTGCAAGGCGATGTTGGCAGTGGTAAGACCGTGCTAGCAATCTACGCCTGCCTTCTCGGCCTTGCGCAAGGCAAGCAATCTTGCGTAATTGCGCCAATTACAATTCTTGCCGAACAGCATCTGGCGTACTTTCAAGGCATGTTGAGCAAAATAAATTTTGGTAGAAAAATCGCCATCGAAATTCTTACCGGTAAGCAAACCAAGAAGCAAAAAGCTAAAATTTTAGCAGATTTGCGTGAAGGCAAAATTGACATTCTAATCAGCACTCACGCGGTTTTACAAGATGATGTAATTTTTAAAAATTTAGCAATTGCAGTAATTGATGAGCAGCATCGTTTTGGGGTAATGCAGCGCTTAAAATTAATTGAAAAAGGCCAAAATGTCGACACGCTGCTAATGAGTGCAACACCTATTCCGCGCAGTTTGATGATGGCAATGTACGGCGATATGGATATTTCCATTTTAGGCGAAAAACCACAGGGCCGTAAGGAAATTTCTACCTTGGTAATGTCAGAAAATAAGCGCGAAGAAATTTTTGCGGCAGTAAAACGCGCTTTGGCAAAACAAGAAAAAATTTATTGGCTTTGCCCCGCAATTGAGGAAAATGAAGAGTCCGAGCTAGTTGCTGCCGAAGAAAAATTTAAAGAATTATGCCAAGTTTTTGGCGTTGAAAAAGTGGCGCTAATTCATGGTAAAATGAAAGAAAGTGAAAAAGAAAAAGTGATGGAAGGTTTTGTGCATTCGTCGCAAGCCTTGCAAATATTGGTTGCAACCACGGTCATTGAAGTTGGAATTGATGTAAAAGACGCGACAATTATTGTTATTGAAAATGCCGAAAATTTTGGTTTGTCACAATTGCATCAGCTGCGCGGCCGTGTGGGGCGTGGCTCTGCACAATCTTATTGCATTTTACTCTACGGAAAAAAATATGGCGCAAAAGGCCGCGAACGCTTGGCGATCATGCGTGCAAGCACCGATGGATTTTACATTGCCGAAGAAGATTTAAAAATGCGTGGCAGCGGCGAGCTTGTTGGCACTAGGCAAAGTGGCCTTCCTGAATTTAAAATTGCTGATTTAACAATTGATACCGACTTGCTAAAAATTGCCCACAAAAATGCCCAAGTAATTTTGCATGAAGACGCGCAGCTTAATGCTTCATGCAATAAGAAATATCGTGAGTTATTAGAATTGTTTGGTTATGATCAGTGTATTAAAGTTGTTGGCGGTGGGTAGAATTGGAATTGTCTCGCGTTAAAATTGCCTAAACTTACGCTCAAAATAGAAGATTAGCAAAAATGATTGAAAATTTCTTCAAAAATAATTTTATTAAACTTCCTAAAGCCATTGCTGTAGCGGTTTCGGGCGGCATTGATTCTTTAGCGCTAACATTTTTGTTGCAAGAATTTTGCCTTGCAAACAGCGTTAAATTATTTGCCGTAACAGTTGATCACAAAATGCGCCAAGTCTCATCGGGCGAGGCTTTGCAGTTGCATAAATTATTACAAAAACATAAAATCAATCACCAAATTTTACAGTTAGATGTAGAAAATTTACCACAAAGTAATATTGAGGCAAACCTTCGCGAGGCCCGCTACAGCAAGCTTTATGAATTTTGCATTGCCAATAAAATTGAAGCGTTATTTCTTGGTCATCACCTTGGCGATGTTGCCGAAAATTTCCTCATTCGCCTTTTTCGCGGCAGTCAATTAGATGGATTATCGCCAATGCAAGAGGACTTGCAGCTCAAGAAAATCAAGCTCTGCCGGCCTTTGCT
>CANGNU010000046.1 GCA_947455365.1 Rickettsiales bacterium
AATCGCGCGGAGTCAGCACTGTAGCCAAAGAATCCAAGCTAAGTCGTCAATATCTTTATGAAATTTTCTCAGAAAAAAGCAATCCAACTTTAGAGAATTTTAACTTAATTCTAAAATCTCTTGGTTTAAAACTGCAAATTAAGGCGTTGTAATTTAATCAAGCAACCGCCGCACTGCCGCGCCAACATTGGCCTCGCTCATAAAATGCTCACCAATCAAAAAGGTATTTATCCCTACTTTTTGTAGCATTTTTATATCATCTTTAGTTTTAATGCCACTTTCGCCAACAATAATATAACCCTGTGGCACTAGTGGTGCAAGGCGTAGCGAAGTTTGCAAATCAACCTGCAAAGTTTTTAAATTGCGATTATTAATGCCAATTAATTTGCTTTTCAATTTGCCCAAAGCGCGCCGCAATTCTGCTTCATCATGAACCTCAATCAACACTGACAAACCAAGGCCCAAAGCGCATTCTTCCAACTCTTGTAATTTAGCATCATCAAGCATTGCGACAATTAGCAAAATGCAACTGGCGCCCAACATTTTCGCTTCATAAATTTGATAGACATCAATCATAAAATCTTTGCGCAAAATTGGCAAAGAACTGTTGGCGCGAGCTTGCTGTAAATATTCATTGCTGCCTTGAAAATATTTACTGTCAGTTAAAACTGACAAACACGCCGCACCGTTTTTTTCATATTCTTGCGCAATTTCTACTGCGTTAAAATTTTCACGAATCAAGCCTTTTGATGGCGAAGCTTTTTTAATTTCAGCAATTAAAGCAATTTTATTTTGGGAAATTTTGCTTTGTAAAGCGGCGATAAAATTTGACGCCTTAAGCTTTGTTGAATCCTTGATAATAGCCGTTTCCACACATTCTTCAGCAGAATTTTTAGCAACATTTTTCGCAGCAAATTCGTCAGCACATTTCAATTGCCGACAAATTTCTTCCAAGCGCAAAACTTTCTTACAATTGCGCACCTCAATTAATTTATGCTGGTAAATTTCGGCAAGAATATTTTTCATCTGATTATTTAAACTGCCAGTTATATCTGACACTTATTTCAACAAAGATTTAAATAGCATCACCCCGTCAATTGAGCCAGTATCAGCATCAATTGCTCTTTCAGGATGCGGCATCATGCCCAGCACATTGCGCTTATCATTGATGACGCCAGCAATATTCAGCATTGAGCCATTGGGGTTGCTATCATCAGTTACATTGCCATTTTTATCAACATAGCGAAAAGCTATGCCGCCGTTATCTTCAAGACGCTTTAAAACTTCTGGCGGGGCAAAATAATTGCCATCAGCGTGGGCAATGGGAATTGAAATGGTTTCGTGTTTTTTGTATAATTGCGTGAAAGAATTGTCGTTATTTTCAACGCGCAAATAAACGCTGCGGCAAGAAAATTTAGTTTGTTTATTACGCAAAAGCACGCCCGGCAACAGGCCAGCCTCGGTTAAAATTTGAAAGCCGTTGCAAATTCCTAAAACTTTGACGCCTTTTTCGGCTAGTCTTTTTACTTCAAGCATGATGGGAGAAATTGCTGCCATGGCGCCGCTGCGCAGGTAATCGCCATAAGAAAATCCTCCGGGAATGACAATTAAATCAAGGTCATCGGCCAATGAAGTTTCTTGATGCCAAACATTCTGCACCTTAGAGCCAAGCTTCTGCAAAGTGGTTATTGCATCACGGTCGCAGTTAGATGCAGGAAAAGTAATTACGGCTGATTTCATTTGTTGGAAATTTTTATTGATAAATCTTCGCTAACTTTACGGCTAATTAAATTAATAATCCATCACCGTTACAATATCAGCATTATTGACATCTTCAATCATCTCAACTGCAACGAAAGATTTATCCACCTTCTTCACCACGCCAATCAGCAAGCCAGCTGGAAGGCTATCGCCATCACCCGAAGTGAAGATTAAATCCCCAGTTTGAATTTGGTGATTTTTTGAAAGATAAAGCATTTCCATCAAGCCACCATTAGTGCCAACCAAAACGCCACGAGCCCTTGCTTTTGAAGCGATCACAGGTACACGAGAATTTTGATCGGTCAATAAAAGTAGTCGTGATTTTTTTTCGCTAATGTCAATTACACGACCAATCATGCCTACCGAGCCAGTAACCACGCTGCCTTCTTTAATATTGCGATCTAAACCAGCATTAACAAAAAGATTTTGATTAAACAAACCATGCGTTCTGCCAATAATTTTTACTACCTGATAATTAACGCTTTTTGGAATAACAAATTTCAGCAAATTTTTTAATTCTTGATTTTCGTTATTAAGGTTGAGCGCTTTAATATAAAGGGCACGCATCTTGTCATTTTCAGCGTGCAAAGCTTTGTTTTCCTTCTTCGCGTCAATTAATTCTTGAAAATTTACCAAGACATTAATTGCGGTATTAAAAGGAAATGCGGCAAATTTTACAATGGGAAGAGAGATGTCGACAAACAGAAATGAAACATCGTTGGTAATGTCTTTATTAACCTTGGAGGTGATAAGAAAAATTAATGAGAGCGCAACAAAAAATATCAACTCAATCTTTTTAAACAGCTGGCCAAAATGATGCTGCAAGCTGTAATTGCTGATATTGTTATAGTTAAAATTTAAATATTGTTTCATTGATCAAAAATTTCTTCACATCAAAAGGAAATTGGCGCAACCCTTGAAAATAAAGGATTGGCGCCATTATTTTAATCTTGTCTAAACAATACCGCGCGGAACATTTTCATATTTTCAAGAACTTTTCCGCAACCATTAACTACACAAAGAAGCGGATCTTCAGCAACAAAAACTGGCAAGCCAGTTGCTTGGCGCACTACGAAATCAAGGTTTTTCAACAATGCTCCACCACCTGAAAGGACAATTCCTTTTTCAACAATATCACTTGAAAGCTCTGGTGGAGTGCATTCAAGGGCAACTTTAATGGCGTCGATAATTTGTTCAACTGGCTCCATCAAGCTTTCGGCAATTTGGCGCTCGGTTAAAATCATTTCTTTTGGAATGCCGTTAGCAAGATCGCGGCCTTTAACTTCAATGGTTAAGCCGTCGCCTTCTTCAGGTGGACAAGCTGCGCCAATGGTTTTCTTGATGCGCTCTGCTGTAGATTCGCCGATTAATAAATTGTGATAACGACGAATGTAAGAAATAATTGCGCTGTCCATTTTATCGCCACCAACCCTTACAGAGCGTGAGTATACAATGCCACCAAGTGATAAAATTCCCACTTCAGTTGTACCACCACCAATGTCAACAATCATAGAACCTGTAGGCTCGGTGACAGGAAGATTAGCGCCAATAGCTGCTGCCATTGGTTCTTCAATTAAGTAAACTTCATTTGCACCAGCACCTTCCGCTGCATCTTGAATGGCGCGGCGTTCTACTGGCGTAGAGCCTGACGGCACACAAATAATGATAAGTGGCCCAATCCAACTTTTAGTTTGGTTAACTTCGCGGATAAAATGTTTAATCATTTCAGCAGCAACTTTGAAATCGGCAATAACACCGTCTTTTAAAGGGCGAATGGCATCAATTTTTGCTGGCGTACGGCCCAACATCATTTTTGCAGTGGTGCCAAAGGCGCATGGAATAAGCTTTCCGCCCTCATTTAATACCGCAACAACTGATGGTTCATTAAGAACAACACCTTGGTCACGAACATAGACCAGCGTGTTTGCCGTGCCCAAATCGATTGCAATATCTTTAGAAGAAAAAGAGAAAAATTTGAAAGTCATCGTTTAAGAATTTAATTTGTTTAAACAGTTAATATAAGCCAGCGCCGAAGCAACTAGAACATCTGTGCTAGAGCCATTGGCGCTAAAAATTCGATTATTTTTTTTCAGCCGAACTGTGGTGGTCGCTTGCGCGTCAGTGCCCGCTGTTACTGCGTTCACTTGATATAATTCTAAAGTTGCGTCATGTGGAATTAATTTTTTGATCGCGCCAAAAATTGCATCAACAGGACCATCTATTGAAGCGAAATTAGCTTGGTGGGCCTCATTGTCAATTTTTATTTTTAATTCAATTTGCGCTGCAGCAGAAGTGCCGCATTTTATATTAAGATCAAGAAGCTGGTAACGCACTTGGCTGTTGGTGAGAGAGTCGTCAACCAAAGCAATAATGTCTTCATCTAAAATTTCTTTTTTCTTGTCAGCCAATTCTTTAAATTTTTTGAAAGCTTCAGCCAAACCATCTTCGTTTAATTCATAGCCAATTTGCAGAAGCCTGTCTTTAAAGGCGGCGCGGCCTGATAACTTGCCCAAAGTAAGCGAAGTTTTTTCTAAACCAACCGAGGCTGGAGTCATAATTTCGTAGGTCTCGCGGTTTTTTAAAATGCCATCTTGATGAATGCCACTTTCATGAGCAAAGGCGTTGGCGCCTACAATGGCCTTGTTGTATTGCACTGCAAAACCAGTAATGCTCGAAACTAATTTTGAGATTCGCGTAATCATTGTTGAATCGACGCTGGTTTCAGCATTGTAAAAATCGCCACGCGTTTTAATGGCCATGACAATTTCTTCTAGAGCCGCGTTGCCCGCGCGCTCACCAATGCCGTTAATGGTGCATTCAATTTGCCGCGCACCCGCACGCATTGCGGCTAGTGAATTAGCCACTGCCATGCCTAAATCATCGTGGCAATGCGCAGAAATTATGGCTTTGTCAATGTTTGAAACATTATTTTTTATGGCAGTAATTAGCGCAAAATATTCTTCAGGAGTAGTATAGCCGACAGTGTCTGGAATGTTGACTGCCGTGGCTCCAGCCGCTATTGCGGTTTCAATTGCTTTGAAGAGAAAACTGTGATTTGAGCGGGTTGCATCTTCAGGTGACCAATCGACTTCAGGGCAATGCTGGCGCGCTAGCGTGACACTTTCGGTAATTGCTTCTAACACTTGTTTTTCGTCCATTTTTAACTTAAATTGCATGTGAATTGGACTAGTAGCAATGAAAGTATGAATGCGCGGTTTAGCCGCTGGTTTCAAGGCTTCAGCCGTTCTTTCAATATCAGATTTTTTAGCGCGCGCAAGGCCACAAATGGTCGAATTTTTTATTGCTTTGGCAATTTGTCGCACCGCTTCAAAATCACCGTTCGATGCCGCAGGAAAGCCCGCCTCAATTACATCGACGCCCATTTTTTCTAAAGTTTTTGCGATCAGTAATTTTTCTTCAAGATTCATCGTTGCGCCCGGAGCTTGCTCGCCGTCGCGTAAGGTTGTATCGAAAATTATGACTTTTTCTTTGGTCACTTTTTTAAAAAGATTTTTGTTGGAAAATTGCGGGAAGCAAATTATGACTGAGCGCAGTTTATTTGTAAATATGGTTTTGCAAAAATTAATTTACGGTTGGTAAAAAATAATTATTTCACAAAATATGTTTCTAAAAAAAGGTGATCTTGTTGATATTGTAAGCCCCGCAAGCTCGGTAACCAAAGTTGAATTGGCGCAAGTAAAATTATTTTTAGAAAAAAATGGCCTGCGCGCGCGGTTTTTTCTAGAAAAAGAATTGGTGCTCAACAAAAAACCAAGCAATAATTTTTCTGCTTTTAGCGCAGAAAAACGCTTCGAGCAATTGCGTTTAGCCTTAGAAAGCAAAGACTCGCAAGCAGTTTGGTGTTTTCGCGGCGGCTATGGCAGCGGCGATTTAATTCCACTTTTAGAAAAATCAAAATCACTGCCAAGCAAGATGTTCATTGGCTTCAGCGACATTACTTCGCTAGCAATTTTTCTACAACAAAAATGGAATTGGCAAATTATTTACGGGCCAATGCTTGGGCAATTAGCTTCTGGCAAGGTTTCGGCAAAATCGCGCAAAGCAATTTTTGATTTAGTTTTTGGAAAAACTGCCGAATTAAAATATTCGCTAAACCTTTTAAATAAAGACTTTGCGGCAAATTCTAATATTGCGATAAATTCTGCTAAACTCGTTGGCGGCTGTCTCAGCGTACTTGCGGCGCACTTTGGCACTTCTAATCAAATTAATTGGCGCGATAAAATTTTGTTTTTAGAAGATATCGACGAAAGCGGCGAGAAGCTTGAGCGCTACTTCCAGCAACTAATTCAAGTTATGATTGCGACAAAAAATTTTCCGCAAGCGATAGTGCTTGGCAACTACTTGGAAGGGGTTTTGTGGGGAAAATCTTCTGCTGCAGAAAAAATTATTGCGAAAAAAAATATTGCGCTGGCGATAAAAAAATTCATGCAAAAAATTGATGATTTGGGGTTGAGAATTCCGCTTTTTCAGGAGAGAACTAACTGCCTTGGGCATTCTAAAAATATAGTTCCGTTGGTGATTGGGGCAGAGACAAAAATTTCTAATTCTTACTTGGTTCAAGGGGTTTGATTTTTGCTTAACTCTGGCTCTTCGCTCTTTGGTTTTTTTCTAAACTCTAGTTCTCGCTCCTCCATCAAGCCAAGGGGGAAGTGCTCTGCCCCTCAAACAGCTGAACCCATCAAGTATTTATGCGAGCGTAGCTCGCGATGGTTTCAGAACTCGGTTCAGAGCACTTCCCCCTTGGCTTGATGGAATGCTGGTAGTGTGGAAAAAGCAAGGTCGGCTTTAAGTTCTTGAAAAAAAATGGCTTTAAAAAAAGCTGGGTAATGAGTAATAAAGTTTGAGCAATTCAGAAAAAAATCCATTACTGAATTCCTTTGCTAAAAAATAAAAATCCCAAAAAAATCTCAAAAAATCCCAAGAAAGAAACGCAAACTCTCGCAGGCGCAAACTCCAACTGACCATGCTCTGAACCGAGTTCTGAGACCATCGCAAGCTACGCTTGCATAAATGCTAGATGGGCTCAGCTGTTTGAGGGGCAGAGCATGGTCAGTTGGGGTTTGTGCCGTCGGGGAAAGAACTAAGCAACAAGGAAAACTACGGTTTGCACCAACACGGGAAAATCTACGCAACAGCAAATTTTTCCATTTGTATTTTCCAAAAAATAATTTATCGTCCAATTAACAATTTCAAAGCCCATAACGGCAACAAAATATCGAAGAAAAATGCAAACACAAGCCAACGAACACCAACAAATGACCATCAACTTTGGCCCGCAACACCCCGCAGCTCATGGCGTGCTGCGCTTGGTACTAGAAATGGACGGTGAAGTTATTACCCGCGCCGACCCACATATTGGCTTGCTGCATCGCGGTACTGAAAAATTAATTGAGCATAAAACTTACCTACAAGCGGTGCCTTATTTTGACCGCCTAGACTATGTCTCGCCAATGTGCCAAGAGCACGCCTACGCGCTTTCCGTCGAAAAACTTCTCG
>CANGNU010000047.1 GCA_947455365.1 Rickettsiales bacterium
AGCTTGAAGACCAATTATGAAAAAACGGTAAAAAACATCGTCAAAAAAATTAGCCCTGAATTTAAAAAACTTGCTGCTGGTGGAAATTTTGAGCAAGCCTTTGAATTGCTTAGTTTGCTTGAAAAACCTCTAACGCAATTTTTTGATCATGTCACTGTAAATGATAAAAACAAAAAGGTGCGTGAGAACAGGCTGCTATTGCTTTCAGAGATTCGCGCTTTGTTCAATCAAGTGGTAGATTTATCTAAGATTGAAATTTAATTTCAGCTAAAGCCCTAATTGCCGCTTCGCGTTGCGCTTCTTTTTTTGAACTTCCTTGCGCTTCAAATTCTAGCCCCAAATGCAAAATTTTTAGCTTAGCCGTAAAGACTGGCGAATGCTCAGAGCCGCTGCTTTTGGCAATTTCATAAACTGGCAATTGTTTAGAATTTAACTGAACAAATTCTTGCAATTGCGAGACTGGATCTTTGGGTGGATTAAGATTTTTATCAAAAAACTTTTGCCAGAATTTAAAAATAAATTTTTGTGCATTGGCATAATTAGAATCGGCGTAGATAGCGCCAATTAAGGCTTCGAGAGCATTTTCTAAATTGCGTTTATTGGTTTTTCCGCCCAAATTTTCTTCGCCAGAACTAACTTTTATTACTTTATCTAAACCAACTTCTTCAAGAGCAATTTCGGCAAGAGTTTCTCCCGAGACAAGCGCGGCGTGCCTGCGCGACATGTCACCTTCATTTTCATTTTGATATTTTTGCATTAAATATTCAGAAATTACTAGCGATAAAACTTTGTCGCCAAGAAATTCTAAGCGTTGATAATTAGCGCCACCGCGACTGCTTTTGGTAAAACTAGGGTGAGTTAGCGCCTCTTGCAGAAGGGCTTGGTTATTGAATTGGTGGTCTATTTTGAAAGAAAATTCTTGTAGATTCATAAAACTTTTTGGATTAATAGAGTTTAGAGAATAAGAATAATTTGCTATTAAATTGTATCAAAACTAGGTCACGTTAATTCTCGCTGAAGCGAGACACGCTGACCTATTTTGACACAATTTAATAGCAAATTATTCTTATTCTCTAAACTCTATTAATCCAAAAAGTTTTAGTCCAGTTTTTTAAAAATTCTGTTATATCGAACAGAATCGTGCCAATGCCAAAACTGCCAGACGGGTTTTTCATTGGAAAAGAAAATAAAGCGCGCTTTGCCAACAAGATTTTCTTCAGGCACGAAGCCTACTTGCGAAAGGAAGCGACTATCTTGCGAATTATCGCGATTGTCACCCATCATAAAATAATGACCTTCAGGAACAAAATAAAGCCCAGTATTATCTTGCGGCGCGTTAGCGTTGGCATCTAAGGTAATAACTTTTTTACCATTGGGCATAGTCTCTTCAAAGCGCGCCAATTCTAGCGGCAGACCATCTTCACTTTCATCGGCAAAAATTCCATTTGGCTCTTTTTTAACTTTATGTTCATTAATATAAAGCACGCCATCACGCATTTGAATTACATCTCCGGGTAAACCAACAACACGCTTGATGTAGTTGATTGTAGGGTCGGAAGGATAGCGAAAAACTACAATATCGCCGCGCTTGGGTTTTTTTTCTTCATTATCAAAGAAAATTCTGCCCGAAAAAATATCAAGGCCAAAGGGGAAAGAGTAGCGGCTGTAGCCGTAAGAGTACTTAGTGACAATTAGATAATCGCCCACCAATAAATTTGGTTTCATCGAACCCGAAGGAATGTGAAATGGCTCGAAAAAAAATGAACGCACCAAACCAGCGCAGAACAGCGCCACCACTAGTGTTGAGATGAATGATAAACTTTGTTTCTTAAGCATTTTTCAATAAATTTTTTCCTGTCATTTCTGCGGGCTGCGAAATGTTCATCAGGTGTAACACGGTTGGAGCTATGTCAGACAAGGCTCCATCACTTAGCTGCACTTTGTCGATATTATTGCTAATAAAAATAAATGGCACAGGATTTGTTGTATGTGAAGTGTGCGGATGATGATTTTCATCACGCATGCACTCAATATTGCCATGGTCCGCCGAGATTAACATGGCACCGTTTTTTTCTAACATAATTTTTTCCAGCAGTGCCAATTGTTTATCAATTGCCTCGCAAGCCTTGATGGAAGCGTCTAGAGCGCCGCTATGCCCGACCATATCTGGGTTGGCGTAATTGACGATGATAAAATCAAATTCATCACTTTTGATTGCTTGCTGTAGTTTTTCGCCAATTTCTTGCGCCGACATTTCTGGCTGCAAGTCATATGTAGCAACGGCTGGCGACTTTACCATAATGCGCTTTTCGCCGCGCAATTCTTTTTCTACGCCACAACTAAAGAAAAACGATACATGCGCATATTTTTCCGTTTCGGCAATGCGCAATTGCGTTAAGCCTTGCCGCTCTAAGATTTGTGGCAATGAATTATTTATTGTTTGCGCTGGAAATAAAATTTTATAATGATGATTTAACTGTTCGGAATATTCAGTCATCGCTAATTTATGCGAAAAATTTATTTGTTTTACAGGAAATTTGTTGAAGCCGCTATCTAGCATGGCTGTAGAGATTTCGCGAATTCTGTCGGCGCGAAAATTACAAGAAATTATTGCATCGCCATCTTGTATTACGCGGTATTGCTTTGTAATACAAGGTAATACAAATTCATCGGTAATTTCATTTTCGTAACAATTTTCAATAATGTTGAGAGCCTCGTCTAAGCCAGAAGAATCAAGGCTTTGCGCGTCATTTTTATCGTGAATTTTATTTTTATCTAAATCTTCTTGCTTACCTTTATCTTGATGAAATTTACAATTACCCTCACCTTCAACGCCGCTAACGATTGCATCATAAGCTAATTTGATACGATTCCAATTGTGGTCGCGATCCATGGCGTAGTAGCGTCCAGAGATGGTGGCTAATTTTATCAGCAGATTATCTGCAACATCTTCAAAAAATTGCGTTAAATATTCAGCGGCACTTTTTTGCGCAACATCACGACCGTCTAAGAAGGCGTGGATGTAGACTGGAACGCCATGCAATGCTAAAAATTTTGCCAAAAATGCAATATGTTTTTGATGCGAATGAACTCCACCATCAGACATTAAGCCCAATAAATGCGCGGCTTTGCCCGATTTTTTTAAATCTTCCGCCAAATTTTCTAACGCAGAATTTTGCGCCAATTCACCATTTACAATTGCTTGATTAATTCTTGGCAAGTCTTGAAAAATAACGCGCCCCGCCCCAATTGTCATGTGGCCAACTTCAGAATTTCCCATTTGTCCTTCAGGCAAACCAACCGCCAAGCCAGATGTTTCTAGGTGTGAATGCGGATATTGTTTTAAAATGCGACGATAATTTGGAAGATTCGCTTGCGCAATTGCGTTAAATTTATTAGATTCATCACCAATTCCCCAACCATCAAGAATGCAGAGCAGCACTGGCTTGGGACGATTTGCAATAATATTATTTTTTACTAAATTATTCATAATTAAAAATATTAAAATAATTTTATGCGAAATTACTTCTCTAAAAATTTTATTAAAAAAATATGACCGAAATTATCGGCCTAATCGGCGCCACTCTAACCACCATCAGCTTTTTACCGCAAGCAATAAAAACTTTAAAAACTGGCGATGCTTCAGGAATTTCCTTCGCAATGTATGTAATTTTTATTACAGGCGTGGCCTTTTGGTTAGTTTATGGGGTCTTATTAAAAAATCCAATAATCATCGTTGCTAATATTATAACTTTTATTTTGTCTGGAGTGATTTTGCGTGTGAAGCTAAAAAATCTGCGTAATAAAAATTCTGAAATTAATATAAGTTTAAAAAATTAACTGGCGACAGTGCATTTTGGCTGAACGAAGCTGCGCTTCGAGACGCTCAAAATACACTGTCGCCAGTTAATTTTTTAAACTTATATTAATTTCAGAATTTTTATTACGCAGATTTTTTAGCTTATATTAAAACATCCTCAATAATCATCTGTACTTTCTCTGTGCCCATCCAATTGTTTATGTTAAGTTCGCCAGCAATGCTAATTGGTTTATTAAATTTGGCATCAAGAAGAATATTAGCCATTGGCGTTGATACGCTTCTAAAAGCTACAGCCTGAAGGTTTCCCGAAAAACCCACACTGCTTAATGATGAAAAATTACAACTAATATGTTCTTGCGTTTGACCAATAATTTTAGCGCTAACTTTGCGTAAATTGCGAATAATAAATTTTGGACGAGAATTTCCCGCGCCATATGGCTCTAAGCGTTGAATATGTTTTAATAAATCGACATTAATATTTTGCAAATCTAGTTGACAATGAAATTCACGCAATTTTTCTTTGGTTAATTCAGCAATTTTTTCGCTTAATAAATCGTGGAAAAATTTTTGTAATTGAGGAATTTTTGCAGCTTCCATAGAAAATCCTCCCGCCATGGCATGGCCGCCGCCCTCAAGCAGCAAGCCGTTTAAGCGCGCTTGTAAAATTGCACTGCCAAAATCTATTCCATTAATTGAACGGCAGGACGCTTTGGCAATTTGCGTGGTAGAATTTATGGAAATTGCCGCGGTTGGACGGTTGTATAAATCTTTGATTCGTGAAGCGACAATGCCAATTACGCCTTGATGCCAGTCGTTTCCGACCGCAAAAATTATTTGGTCATTTTTACCTTCTAATCCATCAATTGACTCTTGTAAAACTTTTGTTTCAATTTCTTTGCGCTCGGCGTTAAGAGCGTGAAGCTGCGCTGCTATTGATTGCGCCTCCTCTTCATCTTCTGTCGACAAAATTCTTGCACCTAAATCAGATTTGCCTACACGCCCGCCAGCGTTGATTCGCGGGCCGATGATAAATCCTAAATGATAAGCGCTTGGTTCTTCATCAAGGCCCGCAACATCACACAGAGCGCGGATTCCAAGGTTTTGCCGCGTGCGTAGAATTTTTAATCCTTGTGCAACAAAGGCGCGATTGAGGCCAGTTAACGGCATAACATCGCACACCGTGCCTAGAGCGACAAGGTCTAGCAGCTGCATAATTTTTGGTTCAGCAATTTTATCAGAATAAAATACAATCTCGCGCAACCGCTTGTTTATTGCCACGGCGAACAAAAAACAAACTCCCGCCGCACATAAATTTTTATGCGGAAAATTTTCGTCAATACGATTAGGGTTGATAACCGCTAGAGCGGCGGGCTTTTCCAAAACTCCCAAATGATGGTCAATGACAATAATTTCTAATCCCGCTTTTACCGCATCCTCCAAAGGCTTGAAAGCAGTGGTTCCGCAGTCAACGGTAATTACAAGATCGGTGCCGTTTTTTTTCAGCGCCAAAAGTGCTTGCGAGTTGGGGCCGTATCCCTCTAGGACGCGATCGGGTACATAAATTTCTACCGCAACGCCAATTTCACGAAAAAAACGCCTGAGTAATGCTGAGGAAGTAGCGCCGTCAACATCGTAATCGGCGAAAATGGTGATTTTTTTTCGCGCTTGCACCGCGTTAATTACATGTAATACAGCAGCCTCCATATCAAGCAAATCAAAGGGATTGGGCAGATTGGCTTTGATGGTTGGATTCAAGAAATTTTCAATTTCATCAAGCTCAACATGCTTTGCCGCCATAATTTGCGCCAATGCAGAAGGTAACTCAAATTTTTGTTGCATGGCCAAAGCAAGGCGCTCGTCATAAGGTTTTTGCTTCCAAGTTAGGCCCAGAGCGGATTGGTGGCTTTGCATTTTGTTTTTAAATTATCTCAATTTTCTAATTTCTGCGTAAACTTCATCACGCTTTTTAATCAGCAAAACATGAATGGCCTTATTATCAAAGCGATAAACTACACGATATTTTTCTACTCTAACGCGATATAAATCCTTGTAACCAACAAGCTTTTTAGAAGAATGAGGAAGTGGATCAATAGTTAGGGCCTCTAGCGATTCTATAATTTTCTCTGCCAATAAATAATTTTTATCAACTATAGTATTGAGAAATCTTTGTGGTTGTTTGTAGATTTCTAAAAATCGCATTTTATTTTTGGTTTTTAAGTTTAGTTTTTAAGTTTTTAAGAAATTTTTGTGAACCAGCTTTACCAAGCGAACCCTCTTTTGCAGAAGCTTCAGCCATCTTGCCAAGAATGTGATCTTCCATTTCTTCGGGCATATTTTTTTCAAGTAAGTCAATAAAAAAATCTTTGATTGTCGTATTGTGATTAAGCGTGTAGAACTTTAGCGCTTTGTGATAATTGTGGGGTATGTCGATAGAAAGCCTTACTGCATCATTTAGCATAAAATATATTATATTTATTTAAGTATGTACTTATGTAAGTATATACTTATGAATTCAGTTTTCAAATATTATTTGCTTATTTTAAATTCCGTCACTACTCTTACAGCATAAACCTTGGCTGTCCAATACCCTAAACGCCTTCTTGATGGCTTAAATTATCAAGTTCTTATCGGGGCAAGGCACCAAGGTATTTTTTTGCCCTCGCTTTTTTGCCCTCACTTAAATTTTATCATAAGAAATTTTCTCTGCCCTTGCCCCTCCATGGGTAACCGCGCCAAAGCGCGCCGTTCCTACTGTCTTGGCATATTTCCACAAAGCGCCCGAGCCATAATCATTTTCACGAGAATGCCACGAAGCCTTGCGCTGTGCTAGTTCATCAGCAGTAAGTGCAACTTCAATTGTACCATTTTTTGCGTCAATTTTAATTTTATCGCCATCTTGTAGAAGCGCGATAGGCCCGCCCACGGCGGCTTCGGGGCTAACATGGCCAATGCAGAAGCCGCGCGTGCCGCCAGAAAATCGGCCATCGGTAATTAGCGCGACTTTGCTGCCCATGCCTTGGCCGTAGATGGCAGCAGTGGTAGCAAGCATCTCACGCATTCCCGGCCCGCCAACAGGGCCTTCGTAGCGAATGATAAGCACATCACCTTCTTTATATTCACGGCGTTCAACCGCTTTGAAGCATAATTCTTCTGAATCAAAACAACGCGCCACGCCTTCAAATACAAGGGCGTCGGCCTTCATGCCAGCAACTTTTACAATGGCGCCATCAGGGGCTAAATTGCCCTTCAGCACTACAACCCCGCCAGTTGGCGAGAGTGGTTTTTCTGGCAAGTAAACCACATCTTGCTTTTCATTAAACGAAATATCTTTTAAATTTTCGGCCATGGTTTTGCCGGTAACAGTCATGCAATCACCGTGGATGTAGCCCGCAT
>CANGNU010000048.1 GCA_947455365.1 Rickettsiales bacterium
AAATTACAAGAATTTAATATCGCGATGAAGCAAGACGGCGTAGTGCGCAACGCCTTTCAGCTTTTATCCTTCCCTGAAATTAATTTCACCAAATTAGAAAAAATCTGGCCCGCAGAAATTTCTACAATTGATGAAAAAACCAAAACACAAATTGCCATCGAAGGCCTCTACCGGCCATATCTCAAGCGCCAAGATGATGATATTAAAATTCTTCGCCAAGATGAAAATTTAAAAATTCCGCTAAGCGTTGATTACAACAGCATTAAAAGCCTTTCTAATGAAGTGCGCGAAAAACTTAACAAGGCGCGTCCAAGCACTGTTGGCGCGGCTTTGCGCATTCAAGGAATTACCCCCGCGGCAATGATGGCGGTGGTGGTTTATTTGCGCAATATTGACAAATAATTTTTTGGAATTTATATTTTTGGTTAAGCAGAGCAAGTGAATAGGCCCTTTCGCTAAATATTGAGTAATTAAATATTTAACTAAAGAGGCTATTCACTTGCTTTGCTTAACCAAAACATAAACCAAAAACACCAATTATGACTACAATCACCATGTCTTTCGACACTTTAAAATTCTTTGAAAATCTTCAAAAAGCTGGCATGCAAAAAGAGGTTGCCAAATGCTTAACCGAAGAAATGAAAAATATTCAGGAGCAAAATATTGAACAGCTTGCAACTAAGCAAGATGTTGAGGCTGTAACCTTGGCGGTAAAATTTGAGGTGGAGAAAGATAATGAATCTTTATCGCAAAAAATTGATTCTACTAGGGCGGAATTGAATCAAAAAATTAATTCTGTTACAAAAGATTTAAATTATGTTGAGGAAAGGCTCAATCAAAAAATTGACCATGTCGAAGAACGACTCAATCAAAAAATGCAAAGCCTCGAATATAAACTCACTGTAAAAATTGGCGCCATGATAACCATCGCCGTTGCAGCAATCACTTGGCTTAACAAGATTCTCGTCTAAATTTTCCATTAATAACTACGCACAAATCTTGTGTCGTCCTCGCGCAAGCGGGGATCTATTTCGACTGTAAGCGGAAAATGGTATAATTATTGATGCTGAACAGTCTCTGCAGATTGCAACTTCTGAGAATCTCTATTTTCTACAAAAGCGGCAGGCTTATCTGAAGGATAATTTGCAGCAAATTGCTCTTTAAATTTTGCCGATTTATCAGAAAAACTACCTTGCAGCGAATCCAACTCCTGCCTCATTGCAACCAGTTTTTCTGACGGATATTTTTCTGCCAATTCCGTCATTTTCCCTAGCAATTCTTCATCAACAACAAACAGCTCGCCTTTCTTCTTTTCATCACCAAGCAACGCCGCTGCAATTGGCCTTGTAATATTTTCATATGCCGCAAACGCACTAGCCACCTGCACCGCGCCACCACCAACATTTCTTTGTCCAATCACATGCGAATAAAATCCAATGCCCGCACCGCCATGATGAAAATATTCTACACCCACCTCTCTACCATCCTCCTTCTTAGCAAAAATTTTTCTGATGCCAAGACCATAGCCTTCAACCCTTACAGTCGCAGTGTTGCGAGCATCATCACTATTCACAAAATTTTTCTCATCGAAGAAAATTGCCGCGGCTTTTTCATCAAACAAACTGCCCTCAAGCATTGATTGGTAAAACTTCGCAACATCGTTGGCTGTTGAATAAATTCCCCCCGCGGCAAAATCATAGTTAAAGTCTTGCCCTGTTTGCACCTTGCCGTTGCAGTAGTCACGGCCTTGCGCTACTGCAATTTTTGCATTATTTTTCACAACAACTTCGCCATTTTCTAACGCCATTTCATCGCCCATAAAAGTATTTTGCAAAGCAAGTGGCGCAATTATTTGTTCTTTTACTATAGAAGAAAATTCAACCTTCTTACCCGCCTTAGCACTTACAACCGACTCGATTATCGGCGCTAAAATATTATTATAATTAGCGTCAGAATAATGAAATTTTCCAAACTCTTCGTCAAGAATTAACGGCGCAGCTAAATGTTGCGACAAGTGAAATGACTGCGTTTGATCCTTTCTAAATTCATCAAAAAAAGGCTTTTGGTCCACGCCAGAAGTGTGATTCAACAAATGCCGTAAAGTTAAACTTTGATAATGCGGATGCTTTTTTAATTCGGCAAAATATTCTTTTACATTTGGTGTCTGCCATTCTTCAATTATCTTTTCAAAGCTGGCAAGGCTTGTGGACATTGGGTCTGCGGCATTAAAAAATTGTGAATATTTTTCATCGCCGGCCAATTTAACCAACGACGCTGCAGTAAAAGTTTTGGTGATGCTAGCAATTTGAAAAACTTTGCCTTCAGAGTTTTGTGTTGTAGAAATATCGCTCTCAACCACTCTGCCCGTAAGAAACTCGTCACTTCTCGAATTAGTTTTAAGTGCAATATTTTTTTCACCTATCAGCGCTGAAAACGCTGCATTATAAACATCTTGAAGCATTTTTTTATTTTTAGAATGATAAAAATTAATAGCAAAAATTGCTATAATAAGAGCCACAAAAGCAATGATACGAAGCTTTTTCAAAGATCTTAACAATTTGGTTTATTTAAATTTTAGAAAAAGTAAATCTTTATAATTTTAACCCTCAAGCTTATTAATCTGAAAATTTAAACCACCGCCTCACAAAAAAAACAATAATTTATTAACTAATCTTCAAAATTTTATGCATCTGTAGCGAAACGCGCGCACCGTGTTGCGCCGCTAATTCCAACACTCGCGCTACATTGGCTTGATTTTTTTCCTCATCATATTCGTCCATCGGCTGCAAATAAACTGGAATATTACGAGAACTTTGCCCAACCTCGCCAAAGCTTGAATAGCAAGGGTTTGCAGCAGAGGGTGGTTTTTTCACCCATTCCTCACCCACTAATCATCAAAATATAAAAAGTTACGATCATTTCCGTTGAGTGGCAATTTCAGGCATTAATCCAACAACAGATGCAGGTTCTACAGAAGAAGAGCTTGGCCCATCTTTTATCTTTGACTTACCAATAAATGTCACAGCCTCATCCATTGTTATCGGCAGGGTCAAATTATCGTTTATAATAATTTTTTCTTTTGGATCAAAAAAAATGCTGTCCCATACAATAGCTTTAAATTGCTCGCACCTTAAGGCGAACTCAGCTTCATCTTTTGATGTTGCAGCAGAAAAACTCTCTAACCCTTCGCGAAATGTCGCTTCCTCCTCGCCCACCTTGATAGACTTGCGATCTAAAAAAATATGCGGCGAAACTAACACCTGCAACTCCTCAGAAGATTTTTTAAAATTTTCCTTCAAAGCAATCGCCAAACTTGGCACATGAGCAGGTCCAATATTGCAAATAATTAATGCGCCGTCATCAGTAACCTCTTTATTGATTATGTCCCCAACAGTCTTTGTCATTTCAGCAATTCTTTTACTCTCTCTTGCAATCACATCATCAAAACTGGTGCCAGATGCATGAGGATTGCGCCCCTCCAAAGCAAAATGCTTCACGCCCAACCCCTCGTAATAATACTGCATCATCTGCATAGCAATACCACTGGCAATATGTGTTTTCTTGCCACCCTCTTTCTTAAATTGCCCATCAACTCTTTGAGCAAAACCCTCAAAATCAAGAGACATAACCTTTTTCCTCTCCGCCTCTGCTGAAATAGGAAAAGGAAATTTTACCTCTGTTGCAAAAATTACCTGCTTTTCATTTAACCCGTTGGCCAAAGCAGCGAGAGCCAAACCGTTAAATGTCTTGGCCGCAAAAAAGCTTGTGTGATCAGACCCGCATAGCAATATAAAAACTTTTTTTGTCATATGTTTAAATTAAGAAATTTTTAAAATTTTATGAATTTGCAAAGAAATTCTCGCTCCTCGCTTTGCAGCAAGATCCATTACGCGCAAAACATTGTCATGATTTTTTTTCGCATCATATTCGTCCATCGGCTGCAAATAAACTGGCACATTAAATTCACTTTGCCCAACATCTGCAAAGTCTTGATATTGCGGACTTGCAGCTGAAATTATAAACTTAAATGCATCAATCCTTTCAAGCAAATCGGCCCTAATTTTATGATATTTTCCTTGGCTGGCTTTTGGCGAACAAATAATTTTTACATCGCGCGGCAAATCACGAAATAAAGTGCCATTAGTTTCAATTTGCACTAAAAATCCACAAGAAAGCAATTCTTCACAAAGCTTCTCAATTGGCTGCCGCAAAGGCTCGCCACCAGTTATCACCACCAAATTTCGTAAAATTTTTCCAGCAGATTTTTTAGAATTTTTCTTCGCGCCAATTTCCACACCAACTTCTCCCCCCTCATCTCTCGCTAATCGCAAAACCTCTACAACAATTTCGTCAACGGTTCTTTCTTTGAATGAATCAAATTCTGTATCGCAAAAACTGCAAGAAAGATTACAGCCGCCTAGTCGCACAAACACTGACGGATAGCCAACATAAGGCCCCTCACCTTGAAATGTGGCAAAAATTTCTTGCACTTGCAAGCTAGATCCATCGTGACTTTCGGGCTTTAGAATTTTATTTTTGCCAAACATTTATAGTTAAATTTGAATTAGCAGACCACCCTCGCAACGCTAGAACTGACTTATCAATTCTGACAAATTAAACGCGCCGGCAATTGCATAAATTGAAAAAGCAATAATCATTAACCCTGAAACTGCGTGAATAATTTCTAGCGCTTTTTCGCTGGCTTTTTTCTTCAAAACCAAAACTACTAAAATCAACACAACATAGGCCAGCACTGACCCCGCAGCAATTCCCGCTGTGGTAAAAAATGGGCTAAAATTTACCTCTTGCGAAAAATCTAATCCCGCAAAAACCGACAAAAATAAAATTATTGTCAATGGATTAGAAATTGTCAGCGCCGCAACCGTAAAATAATTTTTCCACAAATTCTTCTTCGAGATAGCAATATCGGCCTTTTGCGGCATTTTTGAAATTACAGTTTTCACACCCAAATATAACAAAAACGCGCCGCCAAAAATTCGTAAGAAAAATTGTTGCTCAATTAAAAAACCTGAAATCATCGTCAAGCCATAAGCGGCAACCGCGCCGTAGAAGGCGTCTGCCGTGCTGGCACCAAGGCTGGCGACAAAGCCTGATTTATATCCGTCAACAATAGTTTGCCGAACAATTAAAATTGAAATTGGCCCAATCACCGAGGTAATGGAGAAGCCAATCAGCAAGCCTTTAAGAAAATATTCCATGATTAAAATATACTAATTTTACTGGCCAATTCGCAACTTTTGATAAGTCTCGCGCTCCATCTCAACAATATCCACCGAAATATCGCAGCGCTTACCTGCCAAATCACTATTCTGTAGGGGCGAAGAGGCAATTGGCGCGCCAGAAATCATATCAACAACTTGCTCACTAAGTGCAATAATTTTATCTGCACCACTTGGAGAAAAAATAGAATCTTCGTAAGATTTTTTAGCATAATTCATCACCATTTCCGCCAATTTTTTTCTAACCTCAGCCGATCTTCCTGCCAAAATTTTTATGGTAATATGCAAAAACGACGATTTTTCTTCATTAAGCGACCCAACTAAATATTCATCAAAGCTTACCGCTCTAGCCTTACACTGCTCTAAATCAAAATTGCCCTCTTTAATTGAAGACATGATATTTTGAATTTCAGGAAAAAGTTTTTGAACATTATCCGCCGAAAAATTCGCTGAATGTTCAATAATAATGTGAGGCATAAATTTAAAAATATTAGAAATAGTAGACTATGAGAAATTGACTAGAGCGGGTAGTATTTTGAGCGTCTCGAAGTTCTGCTTCGTTCAGCCAAAATACTACCCGCTCTAGTCAATTTCTCATAGTCTACTATTTCTAATATTTTTAAACAACAAAAAAAGGGGACCGAAAATTAATTCGACCCCCTTTTTAAAATATTTGTGAACTCATGTTGCTAAAAGAAAAAGGCAAAAATAAAGACGATAGTCTACGAGTAAAAGCTATTTTATAACTTTGAAATACAACCCGAAGGCGATTTCTTACTTTAAAGGAGGTAATCCAGCCGCAGGTTCCCCTACTGCTACCTTGTTACGACTTAACCCCAGTCACTCCTCCTACCGTGTAGACCTGCCTCCTTGCGGTTAGCTCAGCCTATTCGGGTAGAAACAGCTTCCATGGCTTGACGGGCAGTGTGTACAAGACCCGAGAACGTATTCACCGTAGCGTGCTGATCTACGATTACTAGCAATTCCAACTTCATGAGGGCGAGTTGCAGCCCTCAATCTGAACTGAGATGGCTTTTAGGGATTTGCTCCAGATTGCTCTATTGCTTCCTGCTGTAACCACCATTGTAGCATGTGTGTAGCCCAACCCATAAGGGCCATGATGACTTGACATCGTCCCCACCTTCCTCCAACTTGTCGTTGGCAGTTTCCTTATAGTTCCCGGCATAACCCGATGGCAAATAAGGATGAGGGTTGCGCTCGTTGAAGGACTTAACCTAACATCTCACGACACGAGCTGACGACAGCCATGCAACACCTGTCTCAAATGTGGATTGCTCCAAAGATACATTTCTGTACCGGTCATCTGGATTCAAGGGTTGGTAAGGTTTTTCGCGTAGCATCGAATTAAACCACATGCTCCACTGCTTGTGCGGGTCCCCGTCAATTTCTTTGAGTTTTAGTCTTGCGACCGTAGTCCCCAGGCGGAGTACTTAACGCGTTAGCTTCGCCACCGAACTCTAAGAGCCCGACAACTAGTACTCATCGTTTACTGCGTGGACTACCAGGGTATCTAATCCTGTTTGCTCCCCACGCTTTCGTATCTCAGCGTCAATGTTGGTGTAGATAGTCGCTTTCGCCGCCGGTGTTCCTCTTAATATCTACGGATTTCACCCCTACACTAAGAATTCCACTATCCCCCACCAAATTCAAGCCTGACAGTTTCAGCTGCAGTTCCTAAGTTAAGCCTAGGGCTTTCACAACTGACTTATCAAACCGCCTACATACGCTTTACGCCCAATAATTCCGAACAACGCTAGCACCCTTCGTATTACCGCGGCTGCTGGCACGAAGTTAGCCGGTGCTTTTTCTGTAGGTACCGTCATTATCTTCCCTACTAAAAGAGCTTTACAATCCGAAGACCTTCATCACTCACGCGGTATTGCTGGATCAGGCTTGCGCCCATTGTCCAATATTCCCCACTGCTGC
>CANGNU010000049.1 GCA_947455365.1 Rickettsiales bacterium
CCTTCTCTAGTATCTATTCCGGTGCCGATATATGAGTTAACGCCATATCTTGCTTGCTGCTGCGCTTGATCAAACTGTAATGTGTCGCAAGAAATGTTATCGCTGTTGCTATTTCTGGCAAGAATTGTTTCTTGCAGCAAAGCGTCTTTATATAAAACCTGCATGCTATTCCTTTCATCTCTAAAAAATGAAATGTTATAGTCGCCAACATCTTGCAGCTTAAAGTTTTGTTGGGCGTCTTGTGGCAGTAGGGTTTCTATGGTAGTTTTAAAATTTTTCAGAACAATTGTGGCGTCTTTAAGGGTTAAGTTTTGTTCGGTAATTTTTCTGTTGTCAATGAAAAAGCTGCGCGGTGTTGGTGTGCGTGGTTCTTGAATTTGAAAATGGTCTTGGTATGTTGGAAATTCAAATTTTTCATAATAATCATCTGCATCATCTGCATCAGCGACTGGCAAGGCTGGCTCTTTTTGAGATACAACTTGCATTAGCGCTTCATCAAAATTTTCTTCAGTCGAAAATATTGAAGGAAAATTTTCAGTGCGACTTAAATTTAAATCTTCACCAACTACATTTCTAAAAGAGGTATTAAATTTAGATTCTAGTTTTTGATTAACAAGGTCTTGCATGAATGAATCTAGATTTTCTAGGGCTCTTAAAGTATCGCGTTTTGCAAGAGTGTTGGGGTCAATTTTATTTGTTGTTAAAGTAGTGCGAGCTTCTTCATGGTGTTCGCCAGAGTCATAAGTGATTGAGTCAGTTTCACAAGCTACATAATTGCCATGAATTAGTAGCGTGTTTGGTGTCTCAGGTGCTGCTAAGTAGAAATCAAGGTTGCGAGGAACGGAGTATTTTAGCCTCATTGCAACATCATCATCAGTTTTATAAAAACGAATTTCATGAATAACTTCTGATGAAAGTGGGTCTGAGGTGTCTAAATGCAAGTCAAAATTTTGCCGCTGATATTCTTCAGGCATTAAAGCAAGAACTGCTTTTCTAAAGTTATTGCAAACAGTGGCAAGGGTCTCTTGGTCTAAATTTGAAATAGCGTGGTCGTAAGAAATTGTTTTGCCTGCGATTATTTTTGTTCTCTGATTTCTTGGTGTTGATGGCGGGCGAGGTTCAAATTTAGACATGGCAACTGGTTTAGATTTGATATGGAGCGGGCGAAGGGAATCGAACCCTCATGGCCAGCTTGGAAGGCTGGAACTTTACCATTAAGCTACGCCCGCTTACGCTGAAGCTACAGCGGGCAGGCCCGCAAGCTAAAGCAAATCTTAAAGCACAAATTTGGCCCGCCAACCGAAGCCCAAAGGGCGAAGGTTGGTGGAGAAGGCAGGATTTGAACCTGCGAACGCTTGCGCGGACAGATTTACAGTCTGTTGCCATTGACCACTCGGCCACTTCTCCCCAAAGGTTTCTGTTTAAAGTTTAATAAAAACAGAAGCGCAAAACTATATTTAAGCAAACTTAAGAGTCAATCTGCTTGCAAATGTTGTTGTGTGGCCGGCATTGTTTGTGTTTGGCGCGTCATTCCCAAAACCGTGTCATTCCAACGAAAGTGGGAATCTATCGACAAACCTGACAGGTAGAATTTTTCTTCAGCGCCACCTTGCGAAATTCATTCTTCAAAAAATCAAACACTAAAATTTTACCCACCAAACTTTCACCAATTTGCAAAATTTCACGAATTGTGGTAGTGGCCTGCAGCGCGCCAATTGTGCCTGCAACCGCACCAAGAATACCTTTTTCGCTTAACGGCAATGAGAAATTTTCATCGACAATATTGGTGTTGAAGCAGGCGTAGCAAGGGTTGGTGGTTAATGCAGAATTTGTGTCAAGTGAAGATTTTTGAATTTTTGCAACAGATTTATCGCAAGATTCAATTGAATTTTCATAACTTTTAAACACCGAAACTTGCCCAAGAAAACCTTTTACAGCCGCGAATATCAACGGTTTGCGCAATTTGTGACAAACTTCGTTTATAATAAATCGAGTAGGAAAATTATCGGTCGCATCTAAAATATAATCATAGTGCATGGCGATGACGCTTAGAGAATCATGGTTTGCGCGCTGATCATAAATTGTTAAATTTACATCTTCATTTAGCGCTAAAATTTTTTCGCGCGCGCTAATAACTTTTTTCTGCCCCAAATTGCTAAAGCTGTGAATCACTTGGCGCTGTAGGTTAGAAAGCTCTACAACATCATCGTCCATCACGCCAATATTACCAACGCCAGCCGCTGCTAAATAAAGCAAAACAGGAGAGCCAAGCCCGCCCGCGCCAATCACCAGAACCTTCGCGCGCAAAAGTTTTTCTTGCCCAGATTCGGTAATTTCTTGTAAAAGTGTGTTGCGCAGATAGCGCTGTTTTTGTGTTTCGGTTAGCATTTATAGTTGAAATTTTATTATTTTTTATCGAGTAATTTTTTCACCTCGCGATCAAAATCTGACTCAAATAATTTATCTTGCTTTACGCAATATTTTTCAAATTCTTTTTCAGCTAATGTTAAAGCCACTTCATGGCTTATTTTTCCTGCATTATGCAAAATTTCTTTTTCATTAAATTGTAAAAATGCATCAAGCTTTTTCACCCAGTCTTTCATGTGAAGCGCAACCCCATTGCGCGCCTGCATTTCTGCATAGTCAAGATACATTGACACAATGCGATTTAATCCATCTAACTCTTTTTCATCAAGATAATTTTTGGCAATGGCAATATCGGCTTTGCGAATTTCGCCTTTTGGTGCATTTTTCCAAGTGGTTAGGCCCATGTTGGGCTTGGCGCCATCTGCCCTTTGATGAATAATTTCTGCGGCGGTTTTTTTAGTAATTGCAAAATGTAATTTATTTTGCACGGTGGCAAAAAATTCTTGGGTAATTTCTGCGTTGGCATTGTAGTTGGCGCTGCATTGTGCGTAAATATCGGTAATTTTTTGGTAAAATCGGCGCTCGCTGCTGCGAATTTTGCGAATGCGTTCAAGTTGTTCTTCAAAATAATCTTTGCCAAAAATTTGCCGCGGGTCTTTCAGGCGCTCGTCATTCATGGCAAAACCTTTGATGATATATTCCTTCAAAACTTGCGTTGCCCAAATGCGAAAATGTGTGGCCTGAGCGCTGTTGACGCGGTAGCCGACAGAGATTATGGCGTCGAGGTTGTAGAATTTAGTGTTGTAGGTTTTTCCATCATTGGCAGTATGTGCAAAATTTGCACATACTGAGCTTTCTATCAATTCTTTGCTATCAAAAATATTCTGCAAATGCTTGGTAACAACGGATCGGTCAATATCAAATAACTCCGCAATTTTTGCTTGCGTTAGCCAAATATTTTCATCGCGTAAAAATATTTCAAGCTGCACTTTTCCGTTTGGGGCGGTGTAGAGGAGGAATTCGGTGAAGCTGTTATTGGCAATGGTTTTGGGGGATTTTCTTTTCATGGTTTTGGTTTGAAATAATTGTGATTTAGTTGTTGATTTTGCAGTCGCAATTTGCGACCGCAAAAAAATTAATGCCCCGTAGACCCAAACCCACCGCTGCCTCTTACCGTTTCATCTAAATTTTGCACCTCAACAACTTCCGCCTGTTCATGCTTCGCAATCACCACTTGCGCAATTCTCATGCCGCGCGTAATAGTAAAATCAACTTGCGAGTGATTAATGAGAATAACGCAAACTTCGCCGCGATAGTCAGAATCAACAGTTCCGGGCGTATTCAAAACCGTAATGCCATTTTTCAAAGCCAGCCCAGAACGCGGACGAACCTGCGCCTCAAAGCCTTGTTCAAGCGCAAAAGCAATTCCAGTTTTCACCAATTTTATTTCAGAAGGCTTGATAATAATTGGTTCATCAATGGCCGCAAGCAAGTCCATTCCTGCGCTGCCAGTGGTTTCATATTTTGGTAAAGGTAAATTTTTGCCGTTATCAAGTTTTTTTATTTTAAGAATTGTCATAATTATAAGTTGAAAAAATATTGTGTAGAGGTAAAACTTCAGCTTAAGTTTTCTTTTTTAAAAATCCCTAAAATTGTTACAAAAATGTCGCAAGAAACAGTGCAAGACGAGAAGCGTCGCAAAATTTTAACTGGAACCGCCTACACCGCCGCTGGCATTGGCTTGGCCTGTGCCGTGTTGCCGTTGGTTGATAGCATGAACCCCGCGCAAGATGTTGCGGCTCTAGCTTCGGTAGAAGTAGATTTATCCAACATTAAAGTTGGCGAAGAGAAAAAAGTTATGTGGCGCGGCAAGCCAATTTTTGTTAAGCGCCGCTCACCAGAAGAAATTGCCGCCGCCCAAAGTGTTGATATAAAAGAGCTGCGCGACCCACAAACCGATGCAGAGCGCGTTAAAACTGGCAAAGAAGAATGGCTTGTAACAATTGGCATTTGCACCCATTTGGGCTGCATTCCCATTGTGGGGCAGGGTGAATATAAGGGTTGGTTTTGCCCATGCCATGGTTCACAATATGACACTTCGGCGCGCATTCGCAAAGGCCCGGCGCCCAAGAACCTAGAGGTTCCACCTTATGAGTTTGTTGGTGATAATAAAATTAAAATTGGATAAAATAACTATGTGCCTTACGGCCATCTAGCTTAAAACGATATAAATAAATTATGAGCAATCACATTCAAAATGATTTACCAAAAAGCCTAACAGAAACCTCAAAAGTTGCCAAATGGGTTAATGACCGCTTGCCAATAATATCAATGGTTGAAGGCACTTTTCTAAAACATCCTTATCCCAAAAATTTAAGCTATTGGTGGAGTTTTGGCTCAATTGCGGGCATTGCTTTATTGGTGCAAATTTTGACAGGATTATTCCTCGCAATGCACTATGTGCCTAATACCGCGCAGGCTTTCAACTCTGTCGAACATATCATGCGCGATGTTAATTACGGTTGGTTAATTCGCTATATTCACGCCGTTGGTGCTTCAATGTTTTTTGTTGCGCTTTACGCCCATATGGCTCGCGGGCTTTACTATGGCTCTTACAAATCGCCGCGTGAAATTCTTTGGTGGGCTGGAGTGGTTATTTTCTTGCTAACCATGGCCACTGCTTTCATGGGCTATGTATTGCCGTGGGGCCAGATGAGCTTTTGGGGCGCAACGGTTATCACTAATTTATTTTCAGCCATTCCAGTGGTTGGTCCAAAAATTGTAACATGGCTGTGGGGCGGCTTCTCTGTAGACAACCCAACACTTAATCGCTTCTTCGCCTTGCATTTTTTAATGCCATTTGTAATTGTTGGAATTGTTTTGTTGCACTTGGTGGCCCTACATACCGTTGGTTCAAACAACCCAACTGGTGTAGAAATTAAATCAAAAAAAGACATCATTCCTTTTCACCCATACTTTACCATCAAAGACTTGGTGGGCTTTACGGTGTTCTTTTTAGTGTTTGGATATTTTCTATTTTTCCACCCCAATTCACTTGGCCACCCCGATAATTACATTCCCGCCAACCCAATGGTGACGCCCGCGCACATTGTTCCTGAATGGTATTTCTTGCCGTTCTATGCCATTCTGCGCGCAGTGCCTGACAAGCTTGGCGGCGTATTGATGATGTTTGGCGCCATTGCATTATTATTTGCTTTGCCATTCCTTGACACCTCTAAAGTCAAGTCTGGCGCCTATCGCCCATGGTTTAAGAAAATTTTCTGGTTGTTTATTATCAACTTTTTCTTCTTAGGTTGGCTAGGAAAATCTCCCGCCGAAGGTTGGTACATTTGGGCCAGTCGCTTTACAACTTTATTTTACTATGCATATTTCTTGGTAATTTTACCTTGGTTGGGCAGACATGAAAAAACCTTGCCAGAACCTGAATCTATTGATGCGGCGTACAAGGCAAAGCATAAATAAATGGCAAAAAAATTAACAAAAAATAAGGCTAAAGCCACGCCAAATAAGGCTGGAATTAATGCCGAAAAAGTTTATTCTTTGCTAAGAAAAATTCCCAAGGGGCGCGTTACGACTTATGGGGAAATTGCCGCAAAGCTTGGCACTAAAGGCTTCCGCGCTGTTGGAAAAATTGTCGGCCAAAATTGCGACATTCCCAACACTCCCTGCCACCGCGTAGTGTGCGCTGACGGCGGAATTAGCGGCTATGCCCTTGGTGTAGAAAAGAAAATTGCCTTGCTAAAAAGCGAGAATGTGTTTGTAAAAAACGATAAAATTGTCAATTTTGCAGAAAAATTTTTCGCTCTGTAAAAATTTGCTCTTTAAAAACTAATTCCAAATTAAAACATTGAACCAAGAATGAAAAAATTTTTAATTATTGCCGCATTATTAACCCAAACAGCCTTCGCTAATGAACATGGCGGAAGCAAAGATGCTCTAAGCACCAACGCACTTCACCCCAAGCAAATGAAGTGGAATTTTGAAGGCGTGTTTGGTTCGCTCGATCAAGCATCGGCACAACGCGGATTTCAAGTTTACAAAGAAGTTTGCTCAAGTTGCCACGGCTTGAAACTAGTGGCCTACCGCAACCTGAAAGAAATTGGATTTTCTGAAGAAGAAGTAAAACAAATTGCCGCCGAATACACCGTAAGCGACGGCCCCAATGATGACGGTGACATGTTTGATCGCCCAGCATTGCCATCTGATCGCATTGTTGGCCCTTATGCCAATGACAACGCAGCCCGTGCATCTAACGGTGGCGCACTTCCACCCGATTTATCTTTAATTATCAAGGCGCGCCACGATGGACCAAATTATGTTTATTCGCTAATTACCGGCTTCACCCAAGCGCCAGAAGGTTTCCACATGGCTGAAGGTAAAAGCTACAACCCTTATTTTGAAGGTCGCCAAATTTCAATGCCCGCACCAATTTCTGAAGATGGACAGGTTGAATATAAAGACGGCACCTACGCTACCAAAGAGCAAATGACTGCCGATGTGGTCAATTTCTTGCAATGGGCGGCAGAACCAGAAACTGAAAAACGCAATAAAATGGGCGTTCGCACCATGATTTTCCTAGGTTCGTTGCTGGTTGTGTTATTGGCGGCAAAAAAATTAGTTTGGAAAAAAGTTGAGTAAATTATGTCTGATTTTTTTATA
>CANGNU010000050.1 GCA_947455365.1 Rickettsiales bacterium
ATTTACAAACCCGGTAAAGCCAAGCTGGACAAGGGCTCTAAGGTGGAGGTGATAAAATTGTCATCTAATGAAAATGCTTTGAAGGCAAGCCCCAAGGCCGTTGCCGCCTATCAGCAACATGTTGATGAAATTTTTCGTTATGCTGATGGATCTTGCACAGCCTTGCGCGAAGCGCTTGCGCAGAAAAATAAAATTGATGTTGAGCGCATTGTTTGTGGCGCAGGTTCTGATGAAATTTTGGCGTTTTTAACGGCGGCATTTGCGGGAAATGGTGATGAAATTATTTATAGCAAGCATGGTTTTTTAATGTATCCAATCTCGGCGAAGCGCGTGGGGGCTAAGGCGGTGGCGGTTGAAGAAAAGGGGTTGAGGGCTGATATTGAGGCAATTTTGCAAGCAATTACGCCAAAAACAAAAATAATTTTTATTGCCAATCCAAATAATCCAACAGGCTCTTACCTCAATGCTGACGAGGTGCAAAGGCTGGTTGATGCGACGCCAAAAAATATTTTAATCGTGCTTGACCATGCTTACGAAGAGTTTGTCGAAGCAGGCACAGACTATCCCGACGCTATTGCGTTAGTAAATAAAAATGACAATGTTGTGGTAACGCGCACTTTCTCAAAAATCTACGGACTGGCTAGTTTACGCATTGGTTGGTGTTATTCGTCGCAATATGTTGCCGATGCTTTAAACAAAATTCGTGGGCCATTTAATGTTGGTGGACCAGCGCAAGTGTCTGCTGTTGCGGCTTTGCAAGATGAAGAATTTTTTGCTAAGTCAAAAAATCACAATACAAAATGGTTGGCAAAATTTTTTGCAGAAGTGGCTGGGCTCAATAAAATCAAGGCTCATCCGTCAATTGCAAATTTTGTTTTGCTAGATTTTGGCACGACAGAATTTTGTAAAAAAGCCAATGAGAAATTTTTGCAAGCAGGATTTATTCTTCGCGAAATGGCAGCTTATCATTTGCCAAGCTGCTTGCGAGTAAGCATTGGCACCGATGAAGAAAATGAGAAATTTTTGCAGCTTTTGCAAGAAATTGATAAAAATTGAATGTAAAATTCTGTATCAAATAGCGCGAAACAAACTGGCTAGCCCCACTCCTCAGGCAGATGCACCATCTAAATTCAGCAAGCATAGCTTGCGATGGCGCATAACTCGGCTTGGGGCTGGCCAGTTTGTTTCGCGCTATTTGATACAGAATTTTACATAAATTTAATTTAAAAAATGCTAGAAAACCTTACCAGTTCTGATCAGCAAAGTCTTTTCTATTCAGTCTTATTGCTGGTAGTTTTGCTTAGCGGAATAATTTTTCGTCGCCAAATTGCATTGTCGCAAGCCTTGAAATATCTGGCTGCGTGGACTATCATTGCCTTTATTGGCGTTGGTCTTTATGCCTATCGTTATGAATTTTCTGGCTTTAAAAATCGCATGTTAATGGCCCTTAACCCTTCTGCCGCAAGGGTTGAAGATAATGGGCAAATTGTTGTAAATCTGTCTAGAGATGACCATTTTTACATTGATGTAAAAATTAATGGAAAGTCGGTTCACTTCATGATTGACACGGGCGCGAGCGACATGGTGCTTAATGCGCATGAGGCAGAAAAAGTGGGAATTAATCTGCAAAAACTAAAATTCGACAAACGCTACGAAACCGCCAATGGTACGGCTTACGGCGCATCAGTGCAATTACAAAAAGTTGAAGTTGGTGGCGTAGAATTTAATGATATTTCTGCTTCCGTAAACAGCGCCGAGATGGGCGTATCGCTGCTTGGCATGAGTTTTTTGCGGCAATTTAAAAAGTACGAATTCTACCAAGATCGATTAGTTTTGACTTTGTAGCAGATTCCCGCTTTTGCGGGAATGACAAGCAGAAGTAATAATTAGCAATAAAAAATAAAATGATAAACTTCGCCACCGATAACTACTGGCTTAACCTCGACAAACCAGTAGGAATAAGCTCTGCCCGCGCCGTGGCAATTGTTAAGCGGTTAACTGGTGCCAAAAAAGTTGGCCATGGCGGTACGCTTGACCCCTTTGCTGATGGAATTTTGCCAATTGCCGTCAACAAAGCCACCAAGACCGCTGAAGCGATGATGGCCACGCGCAAAAAATATAATTTTCGCATTCAGTGGGGTGAATTTCGTGACACTGATGATATTGAGGGAAAGGTTGAGGAGTCAAGCGCCGCAAGGCCTTCTACCGCGCAGCTTGCTGTAATTTTGTCGCAACTTACTGGCAAAATTCAACAAACCCCATCACGATTTTCCGCAATTAAAATTGATGGCAAGCGCGCCTACGAATTGGCTCGCGAAGGCAAAGTGTTTGAAATGAAATTGCGTGAGATAGAAATTTTCTCCATAAAATTAATCAGCAATAGCAGCGAATTTTGTGAAATTGAAGTTGCCTGCTCAAAGGGCACCTACATTCGCTCTCTGGCCCGCGACATTGCTAAAAAATTACAAGTTTGTGGTTTTGTTTCAAAATTAACGCGACTAGAAGTTGGGCAGTTTCGCTATGAAAACAAAATATCACTTGAAACATTAAAAAATGCGGTTAAATTTAATGGCACATTGTTAGATGGCTCGCTGCTTTTGCTGCAAGATGCTCTTAAGGTGCACCAATAATTTCTGGCAAGTTATAAATATCAAATAAATAAAAAAATAATGTCTGTTCTTAAAAAATCAAAACAAGAAGTTATCAAAGCATTCGCGCCAAACAAGGCAGATACTGGCTCGGTTGAAGTTCAAGCCGCAATCATTACTAAGCAAATTGAAAATTTAACTGAGCATTTAAAAGTTCATAAAAAAGACCATTCTTCTCGTCGTGGCCTTCTAATGTTAGTTAGCAAAAGAAGAAGCTTGCTTGATTATTTGAAAGGAAAATCGGCTGAACGCTACGAAAATCTAATCAAAAAACTTGAAATTAGAAAATAGTTTGTTGATGGTGCGCCGTTTAGTTTGGGCTTGCGGCGCCGCTATTTTTCTGCTGTTGAATATTGTTGTCATTCTCGCGAAAGCGGGAATCCAGATGTCACTTAGATTCCCGCTTTCGCGGGAATGACAAATCATGCTCTAAAATGGGAATGGCAAATTCTCTTGATAGAAAGAATATAAAATTCACAGAAAATGAATTTTAAAACGATAAATCTAAAGTTTAAAAACACCAAAACGCTGTCCAAACCCAAATGTGTAAATTGTAATAATCAAAAATCAAAAATATGTTTAATGTAATTAAAAAAGAAATTAACTGGAATGGAAAAATTCTTAGTTTAGAAACGGGTAAAGTTGCACGACAAGCCAGCGGATCAGTTATGGCAAAGCTTGGTGGAACAACAATTCTTTGTGCGGTTACCGTTGCAAACAAAGCAGTTGAAGGTGCTGACTTTTTACCTCTTACTGTTAACTACATCGAAAAATCTTACGCCGCAGGTAAAATTCCGGGTGGATTTTTCAAAAGAGAAGCAAAGCCATCTGATTTGGCGACGCTAACTTCGCGCTTAATCGACCGCCCAATTCGTCCACTTTTTCCAAGCAATTTTCATAATGAAATAAATGTGGTTTGTACCGTGCTTTCATATGACTCTAGCTGCAACCCCGACATTTTGGCGTTAATTGCCGCTTCTGCTGCACTAGAAATTTCTGAAGTGCCGTTTGAAGGCCCAGTTGCTGGTGCGCGCGTTGGTCATATTAATGGCGAATTTGTGCTTAACCCTAGCATTGAAGAATTGAAAAACAGCCGTCTAGACCTTGTGGTTGCTGGTACTGAAAGCTCGGTTCTAATGGTTGAATCGGAAGCAAAAGAATTAACTGAAGCTGAAATGTTAGCTGCGGTTAATTTTGGACATGAAGCTTTCCGCCCAGTAATTGAAATGATCAAAGACTTTAAAGCTGAGGCTGGAAAAGAAAAAATGAAAGTTGTTGCTCACGACTATTCTGCTTTGAAAAAAGACATGACTGCCTTCATTGAAGGTCGCTTAACAGAAGCTTACAAATTGCAAAAAAAGCAAGACCGTTCAGGCGCGCTTGAGCTTATCAAAGCTGATGCAGTAGCAAAATTTGTTAGCGAAGAAAATGGCATTGACAAAGTTAAAGTTGGCTCAATTTTCAAAAAACTTGAGCAAGATATCGTTCGCGGTAACATTTTGAAAAGCTCGGTGCGTATTGATGGCCGTGCTCTTGATCAAATTCGTCCAATCACTTGCGAAATTGGCGTATTGCCACAAGTTCATGGTTCGGCCTTGTTTACTCGCGGCGAAACTCAAGCTTTAGTGGTTGCAACTCTTGGTTCTTCAAAAGATGAGCAAATGGTTGAAGGGCTTGAAGGCATGACTAAAGACGCTTTCATGTTGCACTATAATTTCCCTCCATATTCAGTTGGTGAAACTGGTCGCTTGGGCACTCCGGGTCGTCGCGAAATTGGTCATGGAAAATTGGCTTTCCGCGCTATCAATCCAGTGTTTCCATTGAATCAAGAAAACTTCCCTTATGTAACTCGTATTGTTTCAGAAATTACTGAATCAAACGGCTCATCTTCAATGGCTTCAGTTTGTGGTGCTTCTTTGGCGCTTATGGATGCCGGCGTTCCAATCAAAGAGCCAGTTTCTGGCATTGCAATGGGCTTGGTGAAAGAAGGCAACAATTTCGTTGTACTTTCTGACATTATGGGTGATGAAGATCATTTAGGCGACATGGATTTTAAAGTTGCTGGTACTAAAAATGGCATCACTGCTTTGCAAATGGATATTAAAATTAACGGCATTACCGCCGAAATTATGGAAAAAGCCTTGGCGCAAGCTTACACTGGCCGTATCCACATTTTAGGCAAAATTACCGAAGTTATGGCGGCTCCTAGAGCTGAGCTTAACGGCAATGTGCCGAAAGTTGAAATTATGAACATTAACCCGAAGAAAATTCGTGAAGTTATTGGTTCTCGTGGCAAAGTTATCAAAGAAATCTGCGCTAATTCTGGTGCGGTTGTTGATATCGACGATGATGGCACGGTTAAAATCAGCTCTAGCAACAATGATTCCATCAAAAAAGCGATGGCGATGATTAACGAAATCGTATTTGAACCAGAAATTGGCGACATTTTTGAAGGCCCAGTGGTTAAAGTTATCGACGCTGGCGCATTTGTAAGCATTGCTAGCAACCGCGATGGTTTTGTGCACATTTCTGAACTTGCTGAATATCGCGTTGACTTTGTTGAAGATGTTATTAATGAAGGCGATGTTATTAAAGTTAAGGTTATTGGCTTCGACAAAAAAGGTCGTCCAAAATTAAGCTTCCGTTGTGTTGATCAAATTACTGGCGAAGATATTTCTGATAAAATTGCCAATAAACCAACAATGGTTGATGAAAGAGAAGGTGGATTTGGCGGCGGTGACCGTGGCGAAAGACGCGGCGGTTCTCGTGATCGCGATGACCGTGGTGGTGACAGACGCGGTGGCCGTGATGGTGATGATCGTCGTGGCGGTGGCCGCGATGACAGACGCAGTCGTGATGATCGTGGTGGCCCTCGTGAAGAGCGCGCTCCTCGTGAAGAGCGTGGTTACCGCGATGATCGTGCACCTCGTGATGATCGTCGCTCAGGCAGCAGCGAAGAGCAACCTAAAAAACGCCGTGGGTTTTTCGGTTAGTTTGTTCTAGTATAAATATTTTTATAAATTAGTCTTTGTGGTTATTGTAGATGCTGTTTTTAACAGACTCTTTAATCGCAAAGACTTTTTTGTTTTATGGACCAATCGCCATCTTCTTCTTCACAAACTAGAGTTGGCGCCGCACAAAAGCCACTTGGCGGAAGACTTCCCTCAGTTAAGATAAAATATGCCACAATTCCCCAAGAGCTTGCACATTTTGGCTTGAATGGCAACGACTACAAGCGAGATGCCCCATCTAAAAGAAAAGCGAGTGCCAAGAATGGCATGATTATTAGAATGCGTTTGAATAAAAAGCAGTGGCCACCACAAAGCTTTATTGAAGACGATATTGAGCTTAAGCCTTTTGTATCAAGCATTGATCAGAAAGGTGAAATAGATACCAGCAAGCTTAGTTTTACAATTACGCCAGCAGAGGCCAATAAAATAGAGCAGCAAATATTATCAATTTTAAGAGATCCAAAACAGATATTTAGATTTCTGCAAGATATAGAGCGAGAGCTTGGTGCCGAAATGCAAAAAAATGGAATTGTAATTGGCGACAATTCTCCGCAATACTACATTGCTGGCGAGGGAAAATTTGTTTTGGGCCCCTATCAAGAAGATTATTTGCCTTTCAGAAAGAAAAAAATTCTTGATAAAATTTTACTGCATCGCGAGCAAGAGCATGGCATTAACATGGATGGAGTTGCTATTTTTGACGGTTTTGTTGATAAAAAAATTGCTGATAAATTTGTGGCGGAGGGAAATTTATTTTCTGAAGATGAAAGATTTGGCGGCAGCGTAATTGATCATGGCAAAAAAACTCACAGACTTGCTTTTGAAATTTTTCGACAAGCGGTCAAAGAAAATTTTTTGAATCTTGCTCTTGAATCTGGAGAAGTTTTAACTCAAAAACAATTATTAGAATTTTTTATTTTGGCAAGTAGAGATGGGTCTAGCTTGTGGGGAAGTTTAATTGATAATACTAAAGACACGGTTGAGTCGGCAAAGTTCTCTAGCAGCAACTTGCTTGACCCGCAAAAATATTGCTACAGCTCTTGCTCGCCAATGGCAATGAAGTCTTTGTTGACCTGTTTTGGCGACGAATTTGTGCCAAATTTGTGTGGGTATTTAAGGGATAGTCACTACAAACAAATGGCGCAAAATGTTGACAAGGTTAGGCAAAATCTTCATCAAATGAATGTAGAATTTATGCAAGAAAATAAACTTCCAGATGTTGGCGAGTTATTGCGATATCCCGATATAAAAGATATGCCAGATTCTGCTA
>CANGNU010000051.1 GCA_947455365.1 Rickettsiales bacterium
CATTGAGCGCATTAAAAAACTTAGTGATTCCATTGACAATTTAGACCCATTTTCAGAAGAGCGCGATGCCTTTGCCGCCACTATTTTAGGCAGCGCAATGCAGTTGGCCATGGATGCTGACGGTCGCGTTATTTTGCCAGAAAATTTATTGCAAAAAACCGCAATTAAAGACAAGGCCTTGTTTGTAGGTAAAGGTCCAACTTTTGAAATTTGGCAGCCAGAAAAATTTGAAACTTACTTGGTGAAAGCCAAAGCCAGCGCTAAAGAGAAGCGTAATATGCTTCAACTTAAAAAGGATAATTAATGCCCCATAAGCCAGTTTTACTTACAGAAGTATTGCAACATTTGGCTCCGCAAGCAGGCGAGACCTATGTTGACGCTACTTTTGGTGCTGGTGGATATTCAACTGCAATTTTAGAAACAGCGCGTTGCAGCCTTTATTCTATTGACCGCGACGCTTCTGCAAAAAAATTCGCGGCAAAATTATCAGAAAAATTTCCGAAGAATTTTCATTTTTTAGCAGGAAATTTTTCACAAATGCAAAGCTTGTTGAATGAAGCAGGCGTTGAGTCGGTGAATGGTATTGTTTTTGATCTTGGTGTTTCATCAATGCAGTTTGATGAAATGGAGCGCGGATTTTCTTTTGATTCTGACGCGCGACTTGATATGCGAATGAACCAGCAAAATCAACTATCAGCCTATGAAGTGGTGAATGAATTTGATGAAGCAGAAATTGCAAAAATTATCAAAGAATTTGGTGAAGAACCAAAGGCAAGATTGATTGCAAAAAAAATTGTTGAGCAGCGGCGAAGCAAGGCGATTACTAGTTGCAGGGAGTTAGCAGACATTGTTAGATCTCTATATTTCGGTTATTCAAAAACCGACCCTGCAACTAGGACATTTCAAGCAATTCGCATTTTTGTCAACGAAGAATTAGAAGAAATTACTCAAGCATTGCAAGCTGCGAAGGCTTTGCTTTGTAAGGGCGGAAGACTAGTAGTTGTTTCTTTTCACTCATTAGAAGATTCAATTGTAAAAAGTTTTTTGAAAAAAGAAGCGGGCTTGGACCAGCCAAAATCGCGGTATGAGCCAGTTTTTGCAGATTCTAAATGCGCAGTGAATTTTAAAATTATCAACAAGTCAGCAATTCAGCCACGAGACGAGGAAGTGCGCCAGAACTATCGCGCGCGCTCTTCAAGAATGCGAGTTGCAATTAAATTATAACTTAAATTTATAAAATTTTATGAACGAAATTAAAGAATTTTGGGGCTCATTAAATAAATTTTATTTTTGCAATGTATCGTTGGTGGTAGCAACGCTGGCAAGCATTTTGCTGGCATTCACTATGCAATTTAAAGTAGAGGCTTTGCAAGATCAAATGGCTAATACTAAGGCGCAGATTGTGGCGTTTGAAGATCAAATTGGATTATTGGAAGTTGAATGGACTTATTTAACTCGTCCTGCGCGCTTGAGAGAGTTGGCTTCGCGCTATTTGAAGGATAATGGTTATACTCTTGCGAGCCAGATAAAAGGCAGCGATGCGATGGATCAATATTATTTGGCGAGTTATTCGAAAGGGGCGGGGCAGCAGGTGGCGCTTAATGCGGCGGCGGTGGTGGATAAAGTGGAATTCTAAAGTTAACAAAAACTAAGATTATAAAAAAGTAAATAATTATGTAAAAATTGACTTGGTTGAATCAAAACTAGGTCACGCTAATTCTCGCTGAAGCGAGACGCGCTGACCTATTTTGACACAACCAAGTCAATTTTTACATAATTATTTACTTTTTTATAATCTTAGTTTTTTTTAATTTTAGAATAATTTTTTATTGGTGATTTTCTACTTTTTGCCCAATATCTTTTCGCGCAAATCCATCTTTCCAATCAATTAAATTAATAGTGGCATAAGCCTTTTGACGCGCGTCTTTAAAGGATTGGGCGCTGGCGACAATGTTTAGAACCCTTCCGCCATTGGCGACAAGTTTGCCATTTTTTATTGCAGTACCGGCGTGAAGAATTTTTACATCGTGCAAATTTTCTGGCAGATTTTTTGTCGCTTGCAAATTTATTTCTGTGCCTTTTTGATAGGCCTCGGGATAGCCACTGGCGCACATTACCACGCAAACCAATTTCTTCTCTTTGTCAAATTTTACTTGCAGTTGCGCCAGTTTTCCATCGATGGCCGCCTCGATTAAATCGACAAAATCAGTTTTTAGGCGTGGCAGCAGCACTTGTGTTTCAGGGTCTCCCAGCCTTGTGTTAAATTCTAGAAGTTTTGGTCCTTGTGCGGTTAAAATAATTCCTGCAAATAAAATTCCTTTGAATGGATGTCCTTTTGCGACTAGAGCATCAAGGGTTGGAGTGATTATTTTGTTGATAATCTCCGCTTCAATTTGTGGCGTAACAAAAGGTGAGGGGGCGAAGGTGCCCATACCACCTGTGTTGGGGCCAGTTTCATTTTCGCCAACTTTTTTGTGATCACAGGCCGAGCCTAGAGAGACAAAGCTTGCGCCATCACATAAGGCAAAATAACTAACTTCTACGCCAGTTAAAAATTCTTCAATAATAATTTTTTTAGAAGCGTCGCCAAACTTTCCAGCAAAAAATTCTTGTACAGTTTCGCTAAGTTGGGCAGAATTTTCAGCAATGACTACACCCTTGCCAGCAGCCAGTCCGTCGGCTTTTATTACACAAGGAAAACCAAGTTTTTCGCCAAATTTAATCGCCTCGGCAGCTTGTAAAAAAACCTCGTAAGCGGCGGTGGGCACGGCGTTGTCGGCTGCAAGTTTTTTCATAAAAGCCTTCGAACCTTCAAGTTGTGCGCAATATTTTGAAGGGCCGAAAGTGCGAATTTTTGCATTTTCTAAATCATCGACAAGCCCGTCAACTAAAGGCTGCTCAGGCCCAATGAAAACAAGAGAAATTTCTTCGGCGCGGCAAAAATTTATCACTTCTTGATGATTAGCAACATTGACCGAAGTAACGCACTGCGCAATCTCGGCAATTCCTGCATTGCCCGGCATGGCAAAAATTTTCTCAACTTTAGAAGAAAGCGCAAATTGAGCACAAACCGCGTGTTCTCTGCCTCCAGAGCCAATAACTAATATTTTCATTAAATAAATTTTAAATTATAAATTTGTGAATTATAATGTTGATGAAGTTCACTATAATTCACAAATTTATAATTTTCCCTAATTAATTATGTCACTTAGAGAACATACGGTTAAATCATATGACAAAGACTTGCAATCAGTCGCTGGCACGCTTGACGAAATGTCGCACTTAGTGGCAGAGTCGCTCGACCTAGTCGCCGCAGCCCTCGCCAACCTTGACGATGAAAGCTTTGTTGAAAAAATTACTAAACACGACTACAAAATCAACAGCCTAGACTTTCTCATTGAAAAAAAAGTTACTTCAATTTTAGCCATGCGTCAACCAATGGCGGTTGATTTGCGTTATATTGTTTCATCGCTAAAAGTGTCATCAAACCTAGAGCGCATTGGTGACCAAGCGAAGAGCATTACAAAAAAATTGTTGAGAATTAATGCAAAAAGTTTTGATTCTGAAGTAAAAAAATCTTTGGTCGAAATGTTGAATTTGTCAAAATCGATGGTGCATGATTCAGTTGATGCGTTCAATGAACAGAATGTTGCAGAGGCTGATGAAGTTTTAAAAAGTGATGATGAAATTGATCAAATTTACAGTGATTTATTCGCAATTTTAGAAAAGGAAGATAGTTTTAATCGCGAGCAAGTGACGAATATTATTAATATTTTATTCATTGCGAAAAGCTTTGAGCGCTTGGCCGATCACTCTACTAATATTGCAGAAATTGCGAAATATGTGGTGACGGGCGAGACGAAATAGTGGTAGATTTACGCTTTTGCGAAAATGACAAGTTTAAGGAATGACGAATAAAGTTGAAATAAATGCAAACTAGAGAAGAAAAAAAAGAAACAGGACAAATTGCCAAGCTTGATAACAAAGATTTCATGGGCTTTGCGCAATCAGCGCCAAAAGAGCAAATGCTGCGCAAGCCAGACTGGATAAGGGTTAAGGCGCCTACATCAAAAGGATATTACGAAACCAAAGCAATTTTAAACGAACGCAAATTACACACAGTTTGCGAAGAGGCCGCTTGCCCCAATATTGGCGAATGCTGGGCGCAGAAGCATGCAACAGTAATGATTCTTGGTTCAGTTTGCACCAGAGCTTGCTCATTTTGCAATATTGAAACTGGCAAGCCAGACGCAGTAAACCCGCACGAGCCTGACAATGTTGCAGAAGTGGCTGCAGCAACGGGTTTGAAGTATATTGTAATTACTTCAGTTGACCGTGATGACTTGCCAGATGGCGGCGCAGAGCAGTTTGTTCAATGTATCAAAAAAATTCGTATTAGCGCGCCACAAACTACAATTGAAATTCTTACGCCCGATTTTCTACGCAAAGATGGCGCTATGGAAAAAGTGGTTGCAGCCAAGCCCGATGTGTTCAATCACAATATTGAAACTGTTCCCGGTCTCTACACAAAAATTCGTCCGGGAGCGCGCTATTTCCATTCGCTTTATTTATTGAAGAAGGTGAAAGAGATTGATCCATCTGTGTTTACAAAATCTGGATTAATGGTGGGCCTAGGCGAGACTAAGGACGAAGTGCTTCAAGTAATGGATGATTTACGCATGGCCGATGTAGATTTTTTGACTATTGGGCAATATTTGCGACCAACGCTAAGGCACGCGCCTGTTGATCGCTATGTCACTCCTGAAGAATTTGAGTTTTACAAAAAAATGGCTTATAACAAAGGATTTTTAATGGTTGCTGCAAGCCCGTTAACCCGCTCTTCGTACCATGCGGGCGATGATTTTGAGAAGATGCGTCAAGAAAGAAACCGTCGTTTGGGTTTGCTATAATTCTTTAGCTGTTGATTAATGCTACAACCTTACGGTACAAGGCCTCGCTGCCACAAGCAATAATTCTACCATCAGACTCAAACTTCACTTCATTACCATACCAATCGCCAACAAATCCGCCCGCCATTTTTATAATTGGAAGTAAAGCGGCGTAGTCGTAAATTTTTAGGCAAGGTTCAATTATAATATCGAGGAAGCCAGATGCGAGTAGGGCGTAGGCGTAACAATCGCCACCATAAACCACGCCACCAAAGCGTTGATATTTTGCCTGCCCAGCAAGTTTTTGAAATTTTTGTAAATCTTTCGCGTCGAAAAAAAATTGCGAAGTAGTAGAAATTATTGCATTGCCAATTGGGCCGCAATCGCGCGATTTTATTGGCTTGCCATTCAACCATGCGCCTTCACCAGTAATACCAATCCAGCATTCATTAGTAATTGGTTGATTAACAATTCCCACTTGCACTTCGCCTTTGTAAGCTAGGGCGATAAGGGTTCCGAAGGTTGGTCGACCAATAATAAAAGATGAAGTTCCGTCAATTGGATCAAGCACCCATTGATAGTCGGCATTAGGATTGCGTAGGCCAAACTCTTCACCAATAATTCCATGTTCAGGAAAATTTTTAATAATTTCAGCGCGCAAAACTTCTTCAATTTCGCGATCAGCCTGCGTTACGGGGCTTTGGTCATCTTTTATAACTTCACCATTAGGCATGCGAAAATATTTGCGAGCAATTGGCGCACTAAGCTCGGCAAGGTGATTGGCAAAGTCAGAAATTTTTTTATCAATTACTTTCATTATCTTTTTGATTTTTAGTTCGCTTGATGTAATTATGTTGGCAATTTTCTAACGCTAATTTCGCGCGTTAAACTAAAACTAAATCTCATAAAATGAAAGAAAGAATCGCAATAATCTCTGGCTTCAGGTCTCCCATGGGTAAAGCTGGTGGCGTTCTAAAAAATTTATCAGCGCACGATTTAGGCGCGCGAGTTTTAAAAGAGGTGATGATTCGCTCGGGCGTTGACTCTGCAATGGTTGATGAAGTTATTATTGGCAATGTGGCGCAGCCCGCAGATGCCGCCAATATTGCTCGCGTAATCGCATTAAAAGCTGGTTTGCCAGAAAAAATTCCCGCATTTACGGTGCATCGCAATTGTGCGTCGGGCATGGAGGCGATGACTGTTGCATGTGCAAAAATTTTGAATGATGAAGCGCAAATTATTGTTGCGGGTGGTGTAGAATCGATGAGTAACATTCCATTATTGTTTGGCAAAAAAATGACTGAGTTTTTTGCGCAGCTTTTTAAAGCAAAAACTTTGCAGCAAAAATTTCAAACTTTCTTAACTTTTCGGCCAAAATTTTTAGCGCCAATAATTGGCTTGCAGCAAGGTTTGACAGACCCTGTCAGTGGTTTAATTATGGGCTGCACCGCAGAAAATATTGCCAAAGATTTTAAAATTTCGCGCCAAGAACAAGATGAATATTCAGTGATGAGCCACAACCGCTCTGAAGCGGCCATCAACAAGAAAATTTTTGCTGAAGAAATTATTCCTGTCTTTAATGATGATGAAAAAAATTCGCAGATGATTGATGAAGATGAAGGTGTGCGTAAGGGGCAGAACATTGCGGCTTTGGCAAAATTGAAGCCATATTTTGAAAAAGTTACCGGAACAGTAACGGTTGGAAATTCTTCGCAAGTGACTGATGGCGCGGCTTTTGCGGTTTTAATGCGTGAGTCAAAAGCCCGCGAGTTAGGCCTGCAGCCGCTTGGCTATATTCGTGATTTTGCTTATGCTGGGTTAGATCCTTCTCGCATGGGCTTGGGGCCAGTTTTTGCTGCGGCAAAAGTTTTTGACAAAACTGGGCTTTCATTGCAAGATATGGAATTAATTGAATTGAATGAAGCCTTCGCGGCGCAGGTAATTGGCTGCGAGCGGGCATTTGCTTCAAATGAATTTGCGCAAAAATATTTGGGGCGTGATAAGGCGCTTGGGGTGATTGATCGCAATATTA
>CANGNU010000052.1 GCA_947455365.1 Rickettsiales bacterium
ATGCTCGCGATCTTCAGGAAGTACGCTGCAAATTTCTTCTAAAACTGTATTGTGAGTAAAATGAATATGCTGCTCAAGATGCCCTATTTTGTAGCCGCGCGGCATTTCAATTGCGCCTTCATCGGGTTCTAATTGTTTTAAAATTAGCTTGAGGAAAGTTGATTTTCCGCTACCATTACGGCCGATTAGGCCAATTTTTTCGCCGCGATTGATGATGAAATTTACATCGCGAAAAATTTCATGGCCATGAAATGAAATGGAGAGGTCTTTGGCTTTGATCACTTGCTTGTTGAATTTAAATTTAAAAATAGGCGGGGATTAGAGCACTTGCGCCAGTAAAAAGCAACTAATTTAAACAAACCTCAACCTTACTTACTCCTGCCTGCGAGGTGAATTTTATTTGCCCATTACAAAGCTCGGCAATTTTTTTGGCAATTGCAAGGCCCAATCCACAGCCTACAGCCTCAACGCCTTTGACGCGATAAAATTTATCGAAAATTTTTTCTTGCTCGGTTGCGGTTAAAATTTTTCCACGATTAGTAATTGTAAAAATAACTTGCAAGCCTTCATTCTCTAAGCTTATTGCAATTACAGAATTTGCATCACTATATTTTATTGCATTATCTAACAAGTTGCCAAACATAATTTCAAGATAAGTTCGATTGCTGTAAAGCATTGGCGCCATAGACTCTGTAGTATTAAAAATAATTTTGCTACCCTTCTCTGCGGCAGCATTTTTATAACCACCAATTAGTCGTTCGATTAAATCTTTTAGCGCAACATCTTCTTTGGCAATATTTTGATTCTCGGGCTCAAGCCTCGCCAGAGTAAGAATTTGACTAATAAGATGGTCAATGCGATCAACGCCCGCAACCAAATCTTGCAAATATTCCAGCGTTTTTTCTTGGTTTTTATTGCGCAATAAAAGTTGCGCCTGCGTTTTAATTACCGCAATTGGCGTGCGTAATTCATGAGCGGCATAGTCAGTGAAGCGGCGCTCTGACTCCATTGATTCGCTTAATTTTAACAATAGAGAATTTAACGAAGTGACGAAAGGCTTGATTTCATTGGGCGGAGCAATGTCATCAAAAATTTTTAGAGTAGAAGACGAAATATTTTCCGGTGAAATATCAGCAATTTTTTGTGAAATAATTTTGATTGGCTGTAATTTTTTTTCAATCACCAACCAAATAATAGCAACGATTGGCGGCACTGCAAAAATAAAAGCGAAAAGCAAATAAGTTAAAATTTTAGCAATTAATTCGTGACGAATTTCATATTCCTCCAAAACAATTATGCTAATTTTATCTTGATGAAAAGCATAACTGCGCCACTCTTCTCCATCAATTGCAACATTGCTAAAGCCTTGATTTTCAGGCTTCGCCACAATTATTTCTTCATTAGAATTGTAAATTAAATTTTCCTCATTCCAAATTTGATAATGAATTTGTCGTTCATATTTGTGAAAATCTCCTTCTTCAGAAAATTGCTCTAGGTCAATGTAAAATTTCTCGTTAGCCTTACCCTTATTGACTTCGTGCTTGACCAATCCGCATAAAAGTTTTGCCGATTTAATCATGTTGGCGTCAAAAACTTTTTGAATTTCGGCGCGCGTACTAAAAAAACTGGCCAGACCAATGCTAATTACAACCAGCAAAATCAAGGCTGAAAGATAGATAAACAAACTGCGCTTGATGGAGTTTTTTTTATTCAATAACATAGCCAACACCACGAATTGTTTTGATTAAATTGCTACCTAATTTTTTGCGCAAGTGATGAATGTAAACCTCAACAGCATTACTCTCGACTGAGTTGTCCCAACTATAAAGCAACTCTTCTAAATAAGAACGCGACTTAACTTTGCCAACGCTTTCTAGCAAAATTTTAAGAATGAGAAATTCTTTTGGCGATAAATCTTCAACAGCAACGCCATCTTGTGTAACCTTGTGGCTAGCGGCGTCAAGGGTTAAATTTTTGTGCGAAATAATTGCGGTGCTAATGCCTTTGCTGCGGCGCGTTAGTGAGCGAATGCGCGCCATCAGCTCATCAAGGTCAAATGGCTTAACCAAGTAATCATCGGCGCCCAAGTCTAGTCCTTCAATTTTTTGCAGCACCGAGCCACGCGCCGTAAGAATTAAAACTGGTGTATGATTTTTTTTAGCACGAATAGATTTTAAAACTTCCAGCCCCGATTTTACTGGCAGGTTAATATCGAGCAGCAAAATTTCAAACTTAGAGGTTGTAAGGGCCAACTCGCACATTTCGCCGTCAGTGACTAAATCGACAATATTATTTTCAGCTTCTAGTGCATTTTTTATTGCCTTACCAAGCATTGCATCATCTTCTGCAAGTAAAATTTTCATAAATTAAAATTTGAATAAATTATTCACAAAATATTACTCCATCAAAACTTAAGGCAATATTAAGAATAAATTTTCCACCATTATAATTGGCAAGAAAAATTTACCAAGCAAACAAAAATTAAAAGATAGATTTTTTAAATTTGAAGCATTAACAATGTCGCGTCTAAAAACCATTTTTGTAAATCATGTCAAATAAATCTATTACACCAAAACACGCTACTAACGCCGCCATTATTGGTTGGATCGCCGCTTCATTCTTCTATTTTTATGAAGTAATTTTACGCGTATCACCGTCAGTTATGACGCAAGAATTGATGGAATATTTTCAAATTTCCGCAACTTCTTTAGGCTGGCTTTCTACTTCTTATTATATGTCATATTTCATTTTGCAAATTCCTTGCGGCATGATTGTTGATCATTATGGTCCACGCCGCGTCATTACAATTTCGTCGCTAATTTGCGTAATTGGCACCATAATTTTCTGCACCCAAGCAAATTTCTTATTAGCCATGATGGGTCGCATGTTAATTGGCGTTGGCTCAGCTTGCGCTTTCATTAGCTGTTTAAAATTAGCAACTGATTGGTTTCCTGCCGCGCGCTTCTCACTTTTGGCTGGCGTTGCCAATATGATGGGAACCCTTGGCGCCACTTTCTCGGGCCGCCCTCTTGCAACTTTAGTTCACAATTATGGCTGGCAAAATGCCTGCTTAACTTTAGCCGCAATTGGCTTGTTAATTGCGCCGCTAATTTGGTTTTTTGTTAAAGATAGACCGCGCGAAGGCGCCCACAGCGTCTCATTCCGCGAGTCATTCTTAACCATCATTAAAACCAAGCAAATTTGGTTAATTGGCATTATCGGTGGCGTGCTCTACTTGCCAATTACCGCCTTCGCCGAATTATGGGGCGTGCCTTATATGATGCGGGTTTACAACATTAATGCGCAAGTTGCTTCACAAGCTACGGTGATGATTTTTATTGGAATGGCCATTGGCGGACCAGTATTTGCCTATGTCGCCAAATATCTAAAATCGTTCAAAAAAACCATGCTAATTTGCGCAATTGGCGCTTGCGCTTTATTTGTTTGCGTTTCTTTCGCTTCGCGTTTTTCTTACGAAGCAGTTTTTGTAATGTTGTTTGGAATTGGCTTCATGATTGGTGGACAAGTTCTGTCATTCACCATTGCTAAAAACAGCACTTATGATGGCTTTAACGGCACCGCCATGGGCTTTACCAATGGCTTAATTTCAATGGTTGGATTAATCTTCCAGCCATTCTTGGGTAAAGTAATTGATATTTTTTGGAATGGTGAAGTTGCTGAAAATGGCGTGCGCATTTATTCAGTAGAAAATTATCAATGGGCAATTTTTACTTTGTCGTTTGCGCTATTGATAAGTGTGGCTTTGCTGGCTTTTGTTAAAGATAACTATTCTTCACACAAAAAAGATTTGCCAGCGCATCACTAAAGATGCGACTTGGCAAAATTTTCTTTATAATCTTCTAAAGCAATCTGCTTATCTGTCTCCGCCGCTGCCACCTTTAAATTTTGGCACGCTGATTGATTTGATTTTCATGTTTGCACCACCAGCGGCAGCAGAAGCACCCTTTCCACCACCCTTGCCGCCCCTTTTATTGTAAGGGTCGCCGCCAAATGGCGAAGTTGGTTTTTTAGCAACGAATGGCTTTTTCTCTGCTGTAGTTGTAGTTGTAGTCATTTTTATTAATTCTTAAATGTAATTCACGCAATAAATTTTTTAATTGACGCTTTAAAAAAATAGCACAAGATGATTTTAAAATCCAGTAATTACAAAATTACGCATTTCTTTCTCTAACTTCAGTCAATAAGTATGAATAGATTTTTTAGCAGAATTATCAGATTCTTCACTAGAGATCGCGCAAGAATTGCCAGCGAGCAATCAATAATAAGATTACAAGAGGTCCTCAGAACCGCCCCAAATCTTAGCCAGATTAACATTTTTGAAAGATTTTTAGCGCGCAACAATATTTCGATAGCCCATTTGTCGCAATATATTTTGCCAATAGCTCGTCCACTTTTAATAGAAAGAATTCCATCTCTTTTATTAAGAAAAATTCCTGCAATTCCCGCCGCAAACTATGAGGATAGATGTCGCCAAGCCTTAGTGAATATGGCCAGAATAAATTTTAACGCAACTCAAATTGCCCGAAGTGCTTCAGCTAATAACTCTAGTGGCGCTAGCAATATTAATAGACCATTCCTTGAAGAAAATCAGCTATTTCTACTGTGTGAAGAACTATATTCAAATAGCGATAAACAGATAGCGGAATTTATTGCGTCTCTCTGCAAATCAAGTGTCTTAAAATTAGATATCTCCACTATTGAAAAGTTTTTTACACTCTTAAAAAGTGATTCTATTGCTATAAAATTGACCCAACTGTTATATCAAGACCACCGCATTCAACTTTCTGCTAAAAATATAATTTATTTAACAAAAGGGCGCTTGAGCGAGCAATATCAATCTTTGAAAGGTTTTTTATCGCAACCATTTTCAGCAGAGTTTTTTAGCGAAACAGGGTTTGAGGAAGTTGAGAAGAAAATGAGAATGCGGTTTGATGACACAAGAGAGTTAACTATGCACGACATATTTTTATACTACCAAATCACAAAAGAAATTTCTGAATTTGTTAAATGTTTAAACAACGATTCTTTGCAAGCAATACGCCAAGACTTTAAAATTATCGACAACGCCTTTATAAGCCATGATGACTACAAAAACTTTGAATTACTTGTTGGTAAAGAACTAAATTTTCCTTCATTTGCAAACATTTGTGATTATTTAGAAGACAAAACCGCAACAAGAAAATTTAACCATAATGCAGCGGCATATAAGATAAATTTTACAGGAAGTAAATTTTCTAACTCTGCAGAAATGGAACTGGAAGGACGAAAAATTAACAAAACTTTTCAAGAATTATTATCCGTTAAAAATCCACCAAGAGAAAAAATTCTTAATTTTTTTACCAATGCTTTTGCGGTAGAATTTCCTGAAGAAAAACACCAGAACGGTCTTTGTAAGTTTTTTAATGGCCACAAAAATGAAATGGCACAAATTTTACTTACTGATGGCGGTTTTGAAAAATTTCAGGCGGGAGTTTTGCAAGCTTTTAATGATGGCTGCCCTGCTAATGTTGCAACCCAACTGCGCATTGTGGCGTCTGACTGCGCCATTCAAAAACCTGCTGACAAAATCTTGTACAGTTATTTCTATCAAAAAATAGTTGTGCCAACAATTAATGACGATAATTATATTGATATCATTGGAGAAAGTAGCGATATTTTTAAGATCTTGCGAAGAGAATCTCAATACATTAACCCATTGAAATTATTGCAAGATTTAACCTACGAATTTCATGATAAAAATGGCGACTTAGTCCGTGGAGAATGTGATTTTTTAAAAAATTATATGGACGAAGAAATTGCCCAAAAATTATTATATGCATCTCTTAATAAATTTCCCAAAGACTTTAAAGATCTTGAAAGAGAGGTTAACAAGAAATTTGCCCAGATTGCCGCATTTTTTGTGCTAGACCGCACCATGCCAACAATATTGGATCATGAATTGCTGCGAGAAATTACGCGCGAAAATGAAGAATTGATTAACAGCGTCGCCGCTCAACCAAGGCATGTCGCGGAACAGACTTTTGTGCAAGGCGCACCAAGAACCTCTCCCAATGATGTTAGGATTGACATTATTTCTTTGCCTCCAAGCCAAGAAACTGAGATTTAGATTGGTGGACTTGGGCGGATTCGAACCGCCGACCTACTGATTAAGAGTCAGCTGCTCTACCAACTGAGCTACAAGTCCAATTTGTTGATGTGATTTTTATGCACCGCAGCATTATACAACAAAGCATCTATTTAACGCAAACTAATTGCCTAAATCTAATTGCGAGCCAACTTTCACCACCTTCCCCGCTTTTAAATTTTCAAGAATTGTAAAGAAACTTTCTTTGGTTAAATCTTCAAAATAATCATCGTTAATTTGAATTACTGGCGCATTGACGCAAGCGCCTAAACACTCAACTTCTTTCAAAGTAAACATGCCGTCAGCGGTGGTTTCTTCCATGCCAATTCCTAGTTTTTCTTTGGTAACTTTGACTAATTCATCAATGCCGCGAAGCATGCAGGGCGTGGTTTTGCAGAACTGGATAAGATATTTTCCGACCGGCTTTAAATTATACATTGTGTAAAAACTTGCCACTTCATAAACACGAATTTCAGGAATTTGCAAAATGCCCGCGATGGTTTCAATTGCATCGCGCGAGACATAATTATTATTTTGGCGTTGCGCTAAATCAAGCAGTGGCATTACCGCCGATTTTTGCTTTCCTGCAGGATATTTTGCAATAATTTCTGCAACTTTTTTTTGGTTTTCTTCGTTAAATTCGAATGTCATTTTTTACTAATAATTTTTAAAGACTGATTAATTTC
>CANGNU010000053.1 GCA_947455365.1 Rickettsiales bacterium
TCACCTTTTTCGTTACACAAAATCTAAAACCCGTTACGCTATTTGTAAACCTCACGCCGATGCCCAATTTCAATAACTAAAATCACCAACCTCTCATTAAAAATTTCGCAAATTATTCGATAATCACCCACGCGAAATTTCCACAGCCCTTTTTTATTGCCATATAAGGGCTCTTTATATAGATGGGGATTGGTTCTCGCCTTAACATATAAAAAATCGATTATTCTTTCGCGAATATTTTTTTCTAACTTTTCAAGACTTTTTTCGGAGGATTTTGACAGGTTTATTTGATAGGTCATATTTTCTGGATAAGTTATATTTCTCGATAATTTCTTCCAAGCTGTAGACTGGCTCATCCCTTTCAAGTACTGCAATAGCCTTATTGTAGAAGTATAAATCTTCTAGATAATTTTCTACCGCTTTTTTGATAAGATAATTCTTGCTGCGATCATTTTCCACAGAAGCTTTTTCAAGGCCATTGTAAAATTTAATTGGAAGTGAAATTGTTAATGTTTTTACTTTTACTGTTTTTGTCATAATGTGTACCTTTGTTTAGTGCGTTATCTGGCCCCAAGGTTTGTAAGGGGTGCTGGGCGCTTTAACAAGATATAACATATAATAATATATTACAACATATAATAACCATATATAAGTGAATTATGCCATGTAGTAATATATTACAACGATAAATGTTGTATTCTAATATTCAGTCAAAAACCCACCAACTTGCGCCTCCCAAAGTTTTTTATAAAGCCCGTTTAAGGCAAGCAGCTCTAAGTGCGAGCCATCTTCAATAATTCTGCCGCTATCAAAAACCAAAATGCGATCAACCTTTTGCAAAGTAGAAAGTCGATGGGCAATAATGATGGAAGTTTTGCCGCGAGTTAGCAATTCTAAGCTTTCCTGAATTAAATTTTCGGTAATCGAATCAAGCGCGCTGGTCGCTTCATCGAGAATTAAAATTGGTGCATTTTTTAGAAAAGCGCGCGCAATTGCAATGCGCTGTCTTTGCCCGCCAGACAGCTTCACGCCTCGCTCGCCAACCAATGCATTATAACCTTGCGGCAGTTTTTCAATAAAATTATGGGCATGAGATTTTTTCGCCGCGTCAATAATTTCTAGTTCGCTGGCGTTGTTTTTGGCGTAAGAAATATTGTCGCGTAAACTGCGATGAAATAAAGTTGGGTCTTGCGGAATGATGCCAATAGCGGCTCGCAGCGAGTCTTGGGTAACTTTTGCAATGTCTTGGCCGTCAATTAAAATGCGCCCAGAAGTTAAATCAAATTGCCGCAAAATTAAATTGACGAAGCTAGATTTGCCGCCGCCTGAATGGCCAACGAGGCCAATTTTTTCACCCGCTTTTATTTTGATCGAAAGGTTAGAAAAAAAATTTTTTTCAGCAGATGTTGAGCCAATAAAGCCAGAGCCAGCAAGGCTTTGTGGCATTCCAATTAATTCCCAATTTTCGGCTTTTATTTCGCTAGAAGGAGTTTTTGCTTTATAAGAAAATTCTACATTTTCAAAAATAATTTCGCCGCCCTTAGAGGCCAAAGCTTTCGCATTACTAGCGTCGGTAATTTCAATTGGTGTATTGATAATTTGCAGTGCCTGTTTTGCCGTGCCATACTCTTCTAAAAACACTCGCATCTCGTTAGCGGCTTGCCACATTGCGTGAATTATCCAAGAGTTAATTGTAAATATCATGGTGAAATCGCCTAGAGTCACTTGCCTTTGCGAGTAAAGCCAAATTAGCATGATGGTGCAAAAGGCAGAATAAAGAGAAAAAGTTACACTATGCATTGCGTAAAATTTTAGCAAAAACCAATTGCGTTTTCTTGATAAAACCCCATATTCATCTTGCAGCAACTCAAGCCGGCGTTGCTCTAGCGCGTTGTTGGTGAAAAATTTTACATTGGCAATATTTCCTAAAACATCGACAATATTTCCCATAATTTTTGACGATTGCGTGGCCATATTGGCAGACATGTCAGAGGCCTTCTTTGCTGATTTTAAGGCCATCAAAATAAATAAAATTGCCCAAACTAAAATGCCAAAAGCAAAAAATTTATGGATTGAAAAAAGTGTAAAAAAGGCAATAATTAAACTGAGAAAAACCGCTAAAAAAGCGTGCAGAGAAATGTCGATTAACTTATGGCTGGCATTGGCTAAATCGCGAATTTTATTGGCTAAAGAACCGGTAAAATTATTTTGAAAATAATTGCTGGAATGGCGCATAACATAAGCGGTGCTTTCAACGGCAATATTCTTCTTTAAGGCAGGCGCCATGTGCATCCAAGCGTAGTCAGTCATGCGCCAAACCATTCCCGGCAGAAAGGTTAAAAATATTAATAAAGCGGCAATTGGAGTGGCGTTGGCAATAACATCTTCAGGGCTTGAAGTGGCGACGCTATTGATTAGAAGCTTGGTAACATAAGGCCAAAGTGAAATGTCGATGGCGTTGTAAGTGATGGCGATGAGTATCATTGCAATGTAGCGCCCGAAGGGTTTGCAGCTTTTTGTGGCGAAGGAAATTGGTGAGTTTTTTGCGTGTAGCATGTTTTTTGAGGTAGAATTATTGTTGTAAATTTCTGGTGCGCGGAAGATTTACAAGGTTATTTTTTAGCAGAGGAAATCTTTTTTACTAGCTCTAATAATTTGTTGTGCATCTTCTGCGCTGTTGAAAGTTCTTGTCTAGCGGGGCGAAGGCCAGCTGACCATGCTCTGCTCCTCAGACAGCTGAGTCCATCAAGTATTTATGCAAGCATAGCTTGCGATGGCCTCAGAACTCGGCTCAGAGCATGGTCAGCTGGCTTTCGCCCCTGCGATAGTTCTTGGTTTTGGTGGTGGATTTTTCTACTTTCGCACAAACTCAAGCCGACCTTGCTTTTACACACTACCAGCATTCCATCAAGCCTAGGGGGAAGTGCTCTGAACCGAGTTCTGAAACCATCGCAAGCTACGCTTGCATAAATGCCAGATGGGTTCAGCTGTCTGAGGGGCAGAGCACTTCCCCCTAGGCTTGATGGAGGAGCGAGATTTACAAGTTCAGCACAAAATTCAACATTTTATCCTGCACAAAAATAATTTTTGCCGGAGCTCTTCCTTCCAAAAACTTTTGCACATTTTCATTTTGTAACGCCGCCGCTTCAGCATTCTCGCGGCTTGTGCCTTTTGGCAATTCAATTACTGCGCGCAATTTTCCCATAACTTGCACCGCAATTTTTACCGAATTTTCAGCAATTAATGACGCATCAAATTGCGGAAATGAAGCTTGCGCAACAAGGCCTTTTTCACCTAGAGCCGCCCAGCATTCTTCAGCTAAATGCGGCATAATTGGCGCAAATAAAAGCACCAAATTTGTTAAGGCAAAATGCATAACTTCCGCATCTTTTTTATCCTTCGCAGAAAATTTTTCCAGCGCATTAGAAAACTCACGAACCTTAGCAATTGCTCGGTTGAAGCCCATTTTCTCAAACTCATCACCAACCATGGCAATGGTTTTGTGAGTAAGTTTTATAATTTGCAATTGCTCGTCGTTATAGGCAGATAAAGGCTGTAACGGCCCATGATTAATTTCACCTTGATGCGATGCAATTAATTTCCACAAGCGATTAACATACTTCCAAGCCCCGTCAATGCCGCTTTCCGACCATTCAAGGTCGCGAGAAACTGGAGAATCAGAAAGCATAAAAAGCCGCGCAGTATCGGCCCCGTAAGCGTTGACGATGCGCAGTGGCTCCACGACATTTTTCTTCGACTTACTCATTTTCTCGCTGCGCCCTGCAATTACTGGCTCGCGAGTGGTTTGATGAATAAATTTTCCACTTTCAATTTCAACAACTTCATCAGGAAAAAGCCATTCGCCTTTCTCATTTTTAAAAGTTTGATGGCACACCATGCCTTGCGTCAGTAGGTTTTTGAAGGGCTCATCAAAACTTAGATAGCCGCATTTTTTTAGCGCTTTGGTAAAAAATCGCGCGTAAAGCAAGTGTAGAACCGCATGCTCAATGCCGCCAACATATTGATCGACGGGCATAAATTTATCGACAGTAGCCTTGTCGAAGGCCTTGTCTGTAGGTTGCGAGACATAGCGTAAAAAATACCACGAGCTTTCAAAGAAAGTGTCGAAAGTGTCAGTTTCGCGCGTGGCCTTGTGCTGCTTGCCGCTGGCGTCAGTGTAGGTTGTGTGCTTCCAAGTTGGGTGATTAGCAAGCGGATTATTGGCGCCAGTAAATTCAACATCCTTAGGCAACTCAACGGGCAGTTGGCTTTCTGGCACTGTAACTACTGTACCATCTTCCAAATATAAAATTGGAATTGGACAACCCCAATAGCGTTGGCGCGAGACGCCCCAGTCGCGCAGACGATAATTTGTTTTTCGTGCAGCTTGATTTTTGCCGCATAAAATTTCGGCAACTTTCTCTTTAGCCTGCGCGCAAGTAAGACCGGTGAGAAATTCAGAATTGATAATGATGCCATCTTCAAGAAATGGTAATGCCACAGAAGCTTGATTTTCAAGGCTTGGCGCCACTACTTGCTTAATTGGCAAATTATATTTTGTCGCAAATTCAAAATCGCGCTCATCATGCGCAGGGCAGCCAAATACTGCTCCGGTGCCATAATCCATCAAGACAAAATTGGCAATGTACACGGCAATTTTCCACGAAGAATCGAGTGGGTGAATTACTGACAAACCAGTCGCGACGCCTTTCTTCTCTTGCTTCTCAAGGCTTTGCTCATCAACCGCATTGCGATTACATTCATCAACAAAATTTTTCACCGCTGCATTATTTTTGGCCAATTCAATTGCCAGAGGATGTTGCGGTGAAATAGCAACGAAAGACGCGCCAAATAAGGTGTCAGGCCGTGTTGTGTAAATGGAAATTTTGCTAAATGAAGTGCTTAAATTGTCAATTTTGAAATCAACAACTAGACCTTCGCTTTTGCCAATCCATTTTTCTTGCATGGTCAAAACCCGCTCGTCCCAACCCTTCAAAGCTTTTAACTCTTGCAATAATTCTTCAGAAAAATCAGAAATTTTCAAAAACCATTGACGCAATTTGCGTTTCTCAACCAGCGCGCCACTGCGCCAGCCGCGGCCGTCAATCACTTGTTCATTGGCCAAAACTGTATTATCGATTGGATCCCAATTAACAAAAGATTCTTTCTGATAAGCCAATCCCGCCTTGACAAAATCGATAAAAATTTTCTGCTCATGCTGGTAATATTCAGGCAAACAAGTAGCAATCTCGCGGCTCCAGTCAATTGACAGGCCAATTGATTTTAACTCTGAACGCATGGTTTCAATATTTTCTAGCGTCCATTTTTCAGGGTGAATTTTATGCTGCAGTGCAGCGTTTTCTGCGGGCAAGCCAAAGGCGTCGAAGCCCATCGGGTGTAGTACATTAAAGCCCTGCATTGCTTTAAACCGCGCAATTACATCGCCAATTGCATAATTGCGCAAATGGCCCATGTGAATTTTTCCTGATGGATAAGGCAACATTTCAAGCTCATAGAACTTAGGGCGCGTAGAGTTCTCATCAAATTTAAAAACTTGCTTTTCGTCCCAAATTTTTTGCCATTTGCTTTCACTTTCTTGATGGCTGTAGTTGGATAAATTTTGTTTCACAGGAAATAATATTTTTTAATAATGCGTTAGAGCCGCTATTTTAAAGGGAGAAGAAGCTATCTGTCAAATTGAAATTTAAGGAAAAATTCACCGAAGAAAAGTGTAAAAATTTTAGTGAGTATAAATTTATCTTGCCCTTTCTAAAATTTTATCTCGTAGCAATCGCGCCGAAAGCCCGCCAGCGCTAGATTCTTCCCGTATAGCCTGCCATTCGCCACCCTTCCCTGCAGATTTTTTTTGCCGAAAAATTGTTACCTGCAAATTTTCCTCAACTGCTGCCGCGCCTTTAACCACAAGGCTTATCTTAATTCGCTCATTGCTGCTAGCAGAATCTTGATACCATTCTGAAGTAATAATTCCTGACTCAGAATCAAGAATTGCTACAGGAAATAAAGCGCCCACCACCTCTACAGATGCCTGCCATAACGGCGATTTAGCATTGCTATTAATTTTATTATTTTCAGCAGATTTGCCTTCGCTTTTTTTCCCACCATAAATTACGACATCTTTTTTAGCAAGTTGCCCGGCCCTACTGTTTCTAACATAATCGGGGTTGTCGGGATATTTATAAGAAATATCTTTTGACGAGCAAGAAAATAAAAATCCGCAAAGTACAAGGGAGAGTAAGGCTTTCATAGAATTATAAAATTACGGAACGCGTTTTATAGGAGGCCTTCCCGGAATAATTGGTGCATAAGCCGACGGTTGTGACGGCCCCGCTGTAGGAAATGGCGCGGTTGGCGATAGCCCTTGCGCCCCCGGAGCTGGGGCAAATGGCGCATTAGTTAAATTGGTTGTGCCCGCAGAAGGTGCAGCAAAATTATTGATTGATGGAGCATTCTTGCTGCCGGGCGTGTAAGGGTCAACTACTTTGCCGCTAATGTAGAGAGAGGTATTGTAAACGCAAACAATGTCATTGCCGTTGCGCAGAGTGAATTGTGGCGCCACTTTTTCAACAATTATGTAATCGCCCGCTGAACGAAAGTTGACCAAAGATTCAAATCCTGCTGCATCAACCGAAAAAATTGCTGGAATTTCGGCGTTTTTTGTTGGAAATTGAAAGTAAGTAAAAGTGACGTTATCAAAGACCTTAACTGGCGCAATTGAAGCCTCTCCAGTATATTGATATCTAAAATTATAGATGCTTAAATCGCGTAAATCTGGCTCATCAGAA
>CANGNU010000054.1 GCA_947455365.1 Rickettsiales bacterium
ACCAAAGTAAAAAGCGATTTCTGCTGCATTTTTGTTGGCTCAGACCACGGCCATCGCGGCTTTCGCAAAAAAATTGAACAAAGAATTATTAAGATGGGATTGGAAGGAAAAGTAAAATTTGTTGGCAATTGCAAAGATATGCCTGTTGCTTATGCAATTGCTAATTTGGTGGTCTCTGCAAGCACGCGCCCAGAGGCTTTTGGCCGCATTGCAATTGAAGCGCAGGCAATGAAAAAAGTAATTATTGCAACAAATATTGGCGGTTCACTTGAAACAATTATTGATGGCAAAACTGGCTTTTTAGTTGAAGTAAATAATGCTGAAAAAATGGCTGAATTAATTGATGAAGCCTTGACCATGCCAGCTGCACGCTTTAATAAAATTTGTGAAAATGCGCGCCAACATGTTGAAGAAAATTTCTCCAGCAAAAAAATGTGCGCCAAAACAATTGAAATTTATCGTGAAATGATGCGTTAAAAATCACGAATTTTTGCGATAAAAACTGACAAAATCTTCTTGGTTAATTTCTCTAACCTCAATGCGCTTAAATCCTTGCAGCGCCTCATCTGGTGAGTTTAAATTAAAATCACCAATAGCAGCAATTCCATCATTGCCAATAATCTTTTTATTTTGAATCCACGCTAATTCATCAACCAAATTTTCTTGCAAAAATTGTGTTGCTAAATTTTTCCCCCCTTCAATTAAGATAGAGTTAAAGCCGCTCTGGCAAATGGTTTGCAGGGCCGATGGTAAAAATATTCTGCCATTTTTTTCTGCGCCAAAAATAATTTCTACACCAAGATTTTTTAACTTAGCAATATTTTCTTCGTGCTGTGAAGCCTTGCTAGCGCTGGTTAAAATGATGGTACGAATTTTTTTTGCAGTTTGAAAAATTTGCAATTCGCAAGAAAAATTAATTTCATTAGCAATAATAATTCTTGCGGGAGAATGCTGTGAAAGCCCAGCCAGCCTGCAATCAAGCAAGGGGTTGTCATGACGCAAAGTGTTGGCGCCAATTAATATTGCATCATTTTCTGCGCGCAAATAATGGGCAAATTGGCGCGCTTTCTCGCTGGTAATCCACTTGCTGGCAAAGTTTTTGGTGGCAATTTTTCCATCTAAGCTGGTGGCAAGTTTTAGTGTGACGAAAGGCAGGCCAAGGGTTCGCACCTTAAAAAAACCGCGATTAATTTCGACAGATTCTTTTTCTAAAACGCCGCAAGTCACATCAATATTGGCTGCGCGCAGTTTGGCAATTCCGCCGCCATTAACACGAGAATCGGGATCAATCGCAGCAACAACCACTCTGGCAAATTTGTGGGCGATAATTTGATCAACACAAGCAGGCGTTAATCCTTGATGAGAGCAGGGCTCAAGCGTTACGAAAAGCGTGGCGCCTGCAAGAATTTTTTTATCAGCAACTTTATTGATAGCAATAGTTTCGGCGTGAGGACGCCCGCCAGCAGCGGTTACGCCAGTTGCAATAATTTCACCATCTTTTACAATAACGCAGCCTACAACTGGATTGGGCGCGGTCAAACCAAGGTTTTTCTTAGCTAAATTTAAGGCAAGGGAAATAAATTTTTTGTCCATTTTCTGCTAGTAATTTTACAAACAAACCTTGTAGAATAAGGCGATGTTTCAATTAACAATGATAAATTTTTTTCAAAATGTGGCGTAACGGGCTTGGTTTAAAGTCTATTCTTGCAATTTTAATTAGCCTAGTTGTTTTTACTTCCTGCGTTAGAGACGATTCCATTCCAATTGAGTCGCGCGACAGGCGCTATAGCACTTTGCCAAAAACTACCCCAGTTGCGCCACCTTTGCCTGCGCAATATCAGCAGCAATATCAACCGCAATATGGCCAACCTTATCAGCAGCCTTATTATCAACAGCCTTATGCGCCGCAGCCATACCGGCCACAGTCCTACCAGTCACAGCCTTATCAGCAGCCTTATTATGGCGCTCCTAATTCTCGCGCTTATGGCAATCCCTATGATTTTGCTCCAAATCCAGCCGTTGCTCAGCAGCCAACCTCAGATAACGACCAAGATTATGTCATACCCAATGAATATTTTTTAAGATAGCAAAAATGGCTGCTTTCACTACACAATATTGCTTTGCAGAGTAAAAAATTTGCTTTCTTATTGTCAGTTTTTTTCTTCCATCTAAAGTGCTCGCCCCCACATTATACCCAACTTTAATCATTTACAATAATGCTGCTTATTTGCCAAAAATTTTTGCGCGTTGTTAAGATTGCCTGCAGCTTCTTGCTGTTTTTTATTTTTTCTTGCTCTGTAAATAGTAATGTGCCAAATTACCGTGATAATCAGGCGGTTAATCCGCAGCAATATCAACAGCGGCCACCAGCAGTGAAGGCGGTGCCAGATTATTACTATCGCCAACCTTACGCAGCGCCGCAACAGGCGCCGCAATATCAGGGTTATCAGCAGCAATATCAAAGCCGTCCGCCGCAGCCGCAATATCCAGCATCAAGGCTTTATAATAATCCGTACGATTTTGCGCCAAGCCCGCAATATCCCGCTTATGATAGCGACCAATATTATGTGCCGCCTTCATATTACAATGGTTACGAAGGCGTGCCGCAGGTTGGTGATGATTATAAACAAAAAGGCGTTAGTGGCCGACAATAATTTTTAATATATGAAAGAAGTAATAATTTATAGCAAAGACCCTTGTCCTTATTGCGTTAAGGCCAAAATGCTTTTACAGCACAAAAAGGTAAATTTTGTGGAAATTAAAGTGACTAGCGATGAGTTGCGTCAAGAGGTGGTGCAAAAATCGGGTGGGCGAATGACGGTGCCGCAAATTTTTATTGGCGGTGCACATGTTGGTGGTTGCGATGATTTATACGCGCTTGAAGCCAATGGAGAACTGGATAAAATGCTGTCGGCGTAATTTTTTTTCGTCAAGCCCTTGTTATAATTTGTCAGAGTAATTAGATTGTCCTGCAAGAGCCGCATTTCAGGCTTTGATATTAATTTCAAAATTACGAATTTATGAATATTAGACCATTACACGACCGCGTGTTGATTGAGCGCGTTGAAGCTGAAGCAAAAACTGCAGGTGGAATTATTATCCCCGATACCGCTAAAGAAAAACCAGCTGAAGGTAAAATTGTTGCCGTAGGAAAAGGTGCTCGCGATGAAGCAGGAAAGCTTGTGGCGCTTGATGTAAAAGTGGGTGACAAAGTTCTTTTTGCCAAATGGGGCGGCACCGAAGTTAAAGTTGATGGTAAAGAATTAATTATTGTCAAAGAGTCGGATATTCTTGCGGTTGTAGAGTAGGGACAGGTTTTAAACCTGACCATTTCACAGATAAAAAAATATTATTAATTAAAAATTTACATTTATGTCAGCAAAAGAAATTTTATTCGGAACAGACGCGCGCGCAAAAATTTGCGAAGGCGTTGATATCATTGCCAATGCAGTGAAAGTTACCTTAGGGCCCAAAGGTCGTAATGTAGTAATTGAAAAATCTTTCGGCGCCCCGCGCATTACCAAAGATGGCGTTTCTGTCGCGAAAGAAATTGAATTGAGCGATAAATTTCAAAATTTGGGCGCGCAAATGATTAAAGAAGTTGCCTCTCGCACCAATGATATTGCGGGCGACGGCACTACTACCTCAACAGTTCTTGCTCAAGCAATTGTGCGCGAAGGCACGAAAGCAGTGGCTGCAGGCTTGAATCCAATGGATTTAAAACGCGGCATCGACATTGCAGTTGAAGCAATTGTTGCCGAAATTAAAAAAATGAGCAAAAAAGTTAATGGCAAAGAAGAAATTGCGCAAGTTGCGACAATCTCTGCCAATGGCGATGTTGAAATTGGCACTAAAATTGCGGAAGCAGTACAAAAAGTTGGCCCTGACAGCCCAATTACCGTTGAAGAAGCGAAAGGTTTAGAGTTTGAAGTTAATGTAGTTGAAGGCATGAATTTTGACCGCGGCTATCTTTCTCCTTACTTTGTAACTAACGCCGAAAAAATGACGGTTGAGTTAGAAAACGCTTACATTTTATTGCTTGAGAAAAAAGTTTCTAACTTGCAGCCAATGGTTCCAGTGCTAGAGGCTGTAGTGCAATCTGGTCGTCCACTTTTGGTGATTGCTGAAGATGTTGAAGGTGAAGCTTTAGCGGCTCTTGTGGTTAACAAACTTCGTGGAGGCTTGAAAATAGCCGCTGTAAAGGCACCGGGTTTTGGCGACAGAAGAAAATCTATCATGGAAGATATTGCAACTTTAACCGGCGGACAATTAATTTCAGAAGATTTGGGCATGAAGCTTGAAACTGTATCGTTGGCGCAACTTGGTCAAGCAAAACGCGTAATCATCACTAAAGATGACACGACAATTGTTGATGGCGCTGGTTCTGGCGATGATGTTAAATCTCGTTGTGCTTCAATTAAAAAGCAAATGGAAGAAACTACCTCTGATTACGACCGCGAAAAATTGCAAGAACGCCTTGCCAAACTTTCTGGTGGAGTGGCTATTCTTAAGGTTGGCGGCGCTACGGAAGTTGCGGTTAAAGAACGCAAAGACCGCGTTGAAGACGCGCTGCACGCAACAAGAGCAGCAATGCAAGAAGGCATTGTTGCGGGTGGTGGCTCGGCTCTTCTATTTGCAGGCCATGTGCTTGAAAATTTGAAAGGTGCCAATGAAGACCAAACTACAGGAATTAACATTGTTAAAAAAGTTATTCGCGCACCAATTCGTCAAATCGCTGAAAATGCTGGTTTTGATGGTGCGGTTGTAGCAAATGAAGTGGCTTCGAAAAAAGATGCTGCATACGGTTATGATGCGCAAAATAATAAATATGGCGACATGTTTAAAGCTGGAATTGTTGACCCAGCGAAAGTTGTACGCAGCGCGCTTCAAGATGCTTCTTCAATTGCGGGCTTGTTGATTACAACTGAGGCTTGCATTGTTGAGAAAAAAGAAGAAGCTGGCGCTGGTCATTCGCATGGCGGTGGAATGCCCGGAGGCATGGGCGGTATGGGTGGAATGGGAGGATTTTAAATTAAAATCTGCGATTTTAATTTGAGGGTTTCTAGGAAGTAAAGCTTCATACTCAATAAACTTTTTCTAAAAAAAAGGCGAGTCATTAATTTGGCTCGCCTTTTTTATTTTCACTGAATAATCGCCATCTTTTTTAAAAATAACCGTTAGAAATTAAAATTTACCAAACTACAATTCGCTGCAATATTACCAATTATTTTATTTTATGAATATCGACAAAATTTCCATCGGCAAAAATGCCCCACACCAAGTTAATGTTATCATCGAAGTGCCAATGAACGCTTCCGACCCCGTAAAATATGAGATGGATAAAGACTCTGGTGCAATTTTTGTTGACCGCTTCATTGCCACGCCAATGTATTACCCATGCAATTATGGCTTCATTCCCCACACACTTTCTGATGACGGCGACCCTTGCGATGTATTGGTTGTTTCAGATTTTCCAGTTGTTCCCGGCGCAGTAATTGCCGCAAAACCAGTGGGCGTTTTAATTATGGAAGATGAAAAAGGCATGGACGAAAAAATTATCGCCGTGCCCGCAATGAAGCTAAATTCGCAGTTTGAAGCCATTGAATCTTACGAAGAATTGCCAAAAAATTTAATTGCAAAAATTTCACATTTTTTTGAGCATTACAAAGATTTAGAAAAAGGCAAATGGGTGAAAGTAAAAGGCTTTGAAGGGGCGGAAAAGGCTCGTCAGTTGATTGAAGAAGGTATGGCAAGAAATAAAAAATAAGTTTGTTAATTTACCACACTTTTATACTCAATTTTACCCCCTAGAAGCTATGGAAAAATCAGTTTCGCTAATCAATCTAATTTTTCAGGCCGATTTTGTCGTGCAGCTTGTCATGCTAATGTTGGCGGGCGCTTCGCTCTGGTGCTGGGCGATAATTTTTGACAAAATTATGAAATTTCGTCTGTTAAAAATTCGCAGCGAAAGTTTTGAACAAGCTTTTGAAACTATGAAAATTGAAGACCTTTATGTTGAAGCGCGCAAAAATGACAATCACCCGCTAAGCCGCATCTTCATTGCTTGCATGAAGGAATGGAAAGCTAACAATGTGAAGCAAATTGTAACTGAAGGGCAAGATAAAAAATCTTCGTTAAAAGAAAGATTGAGCGCCGCAATGCAGGTGGCATCTAATCAATCGTTGCAAAAGCTAGAAAATGGGCTGAATTTTTTGGCAATCATTGGCTCTGCGGCGCCTTTTGTAGGGCTGTTTGGCACGGTTTGGGGAATTATGTCTTCTTTTCAAGGAATAGCTGTTTCAAAAAATACTAGTTTGGCGGTGGTTGCACCGGGAATTGCGGAAGCCTTGCTAGCAACAGGTGTGGGGCTTTTTGCGGCAATTCCTGCGGTGTTTTTTTACAATATTTTTTCGAATAAAATTAATTTATTTTCAGAGCGCGCAAATAATTTTTCGCTGCAATTGCTGAATACGCTTTCGCGCGAATTGGATAGGTAATTTTAAACTGTAAAATCTCGCTTTCGGTGATTAAAAGCACAAGAGCGTGGTCAGCTGGGATTCGCGCCGCTATACAAGATCTATCAACAATCTACTTCAACAAAAACACAATTCCCGCAAAAAAAGTCATCGCCCCAATTAGCCTCTTAAAGAACGCTTCGCTAATTTTTAAATGCGCTTTAAAACCAAAA
>CANGNU010000055.1 GCA_947455365.1 Rickettsiales bacterium
AATTATGAAATTCAAGCAATCGACGGTTTATTGGCAATAAAATTTAAGCAATCTGATGTTGATTTTTCAGTAAAATATCAGCCGAATTATTTTAAATATATACTACTAAGTTTTATTTTTGCGCTTATGCTTTATGCTTATATTTTGTGGCCGATTTTAAAAAAATATGCAAAAAATAAAGTTTGATTATAGCTCAATTCCCGCTGGATTTTACGACAAGGTTTTGCTTGAAGAAAGCGGCATTCGTAGTTTTTGGCATTATCAAAAATTTGACGCAGTTTTACGATCTTTATCATCAAGAAAAAATGGTGCAATCCTAGATATTGGCTGCTCTGCTGGGTCATTCTTAAATACTCTAGAAAAAGACCAATTTAGCACGCAATATGGGGTTGATTTAGCGCCTGACCAAATAAAATATGCACAAAAATATCAAACAAATTTTCGCAAATTTTTACTAATTGAAAATGCAAATTCTCTACAGCAAAATTTCTCCGAGCAATATTTTGATGCAATTACGCTAATTGAAGTTACTGAACATCTTGATTCTAACGAAATAAATGCAATTTTTTCGGCGGCGGCAAAAATTCTAAAAACAGATGGGGAGCTTGTCATCACCACTCCCAACTATCTTAGTCTCTGGCCAATTCTTGAAAAACTGATGGCTTGGTTTATTAAGCCATCTTACGAAGAACAACATATTACAAAATTTACTTACTTTAATTTTGCAAAAAAAATGCGAGAAATTTATCCAGATTTTGACAAAAATTTTACAATTGAATTTCAAGCTTCATCACATTTTGCATTATTTTTTTTAGCAGCAATTTCTTATAAATTAGCAAAATATTTATCGCGGTTTGTTGGGGTAAAAAAATGGAAGATGCCGTTTGGAGCCTTACTGGTTGTAAAGATGCGCAAAATATAGTAGCCTTACAATTATACTTCTAACATTACAACTATGGGGCAGTGATCGGAAGCCTTTTCTTGATCGCGCACGCCTTTATCTTCAATTTCTGCGGCGGTTATTTTATCTGCGGCTAAGGGTGATGCGAGCAGATAATCAATGCGCAAACCTTTGTTATATTGCCAGCCACCAGCGCGATAATCCCACCATGAGAAAGCTTGATTTTGCTGATGCAAGGCGCGGTATGAATCGGTTAATCCTAAATTTAATAGGCCACGAAATTTTTGCTGTTCAAGCGGGTGGAAACAAACCGTTCCTTCAAGATTGACGGGGTCGTAAACATCTATTTTTTCTGCTGCAACATTATAATCGCCACCAAAAATTGCAATTTCATCATAGGTGAGAAGCTTAGAGAAATGGGCGTTGAGGCGATCAAAGAAATTTAATTTGTACAAAAATTTCTCGCTGGTTTCTAAAGTTTCATTAGCAGAAATTTCACCGCCGCCATTGGGAACATAGACTGAAGCCACGCGAATAGCGGTTCCGTGGGCTGATATTACTGCTTCAATATATCTTGCTTGCTCATCAATTACTTCTTCGCCATCAAATAAATTGACCAATTTATTGCGGTGCGACCCTACTCCGCCAACGCTTGGCAATTGCTTGACAACATCTTCAATTTTAAATTTTGAAAGAATGGCGACGCCGTTATAGGTTTTTTGACCAGCAACGGCGGCGTTGTAGCCCATGTCGAAAAATTGCTCGAAGGGAAAATCTTTTTCTAGGCATTTTAATTCTTGCAACAAAATAATATCGGGTTGTGAACTTTTTAACCAAGCTAGAATGCTAGGGAGGCGGGCTTTAACAGAGTTTACATTAAAGCTAGCAATTTTTATTTTTGGCATTTTTTTGGGATTAAATTCTATCGCAAATCAACTACAAACTCTTCATAAAATGAAAGCCACGAATGTGAAAACCCTCACGGTAGTAGAGCGAATGCGATTTTTTATTTTCAGTGTAAGAGTCTAAAACTATTTTATGGCAATTATTTTTGCGGCCAATTTCTTCAAGATAATTAAGAATTAATTTGCCAACACCAAGGCCGCGAACATTTCTATCTACTACTAGGTTGGAAGCTTGAATATAGCGGCCGCAATAGAGCATTAGCAAAACCCAATAACCACAAACTCCAACCAATTTTTCTTCTGCAAAAACACCAATCATGCAAAAATTATTTGCCGCAATCATCTCGGAAACATATTCACAATAAGTTTCGAAATTCATGTTGGCGTACATTTGCTGCACTAGTGGGAAGGCCTGCTCCATTTCTTTGGCGCTGGTAAATTTTTTAATTACTAAAGAATTTTTGTCGATAATTTTTATGGTTTTTGTGGTCATGTTTTTTTAATCAAATATTTAAATATGTTAATTTTCTAGATTTTTTAATTGCTCTGGCAATTTGCCAGCCCAATAAGTACTAGTGCCGGCGCCTGTACAAAGCACAATGTCACCTGCTTGCGAATTGGCTTTAACCAATGCCGCCAAATCTTTTTCATCATTTAATTTAATAACATTTTTATGGCCAGCTTTTTTTATGCCAGAAATAAGGCTATCTTGCGTGATGCCTTCAATTGGCTGTTGGCCTGCGCTGTAAATATCAGAGACAATTACAACATCGGCTTCATCAGCGCAATGACAAAATTCGGCAAATAAATCGCGAACGCGAGTATATTTGTGCGGCTGTAAAACAGAAATTATTTTATGCTTTCCAACCAACTGGCGCGCAGCCTCAAGTGTTGCTTTAATTTCGGTGGGGTGATGGCCATAATCGTCAATTATTACTACACCATTTGCCTCGCCAACCTTACTGAATCTTCGCTTCACGCCACTAAAACTAGCTAATGCTTTGGCAATATTTTCTGCAGAAATATGCAAGAAATCGGCAATGGCAATTGCCACCAAAGCATTGCTGACATTGTGCATTCCATATGCTGGCAGATGCAAATTTTTTAGCACTTTTTGCGGCAATTGTTGAAGATGATTTTTAGAAAATTGCGCTGAATAATTAAACTCAACATCAAATGAAATTCCATGAATATCGGCCTTAATATTACGAGCTGTAAGATCGGCTGGTTTTTTAATTGAGTAAGTTACTAAATTTGTGTGCTGATTTTTTATTTTATTATAAATCTTTTCAATTTCTTCATCATCAATACAAAGAACACACAAGCCATTCGCCGCAATTTGTGTAATGTATTTTTCAAAATATTCTTTCTGCTTTTCAAAATCATGATTATATGATTCAAGATGCTCTGGCTCAATGTTGGTAACCGCGCCAATAAAGGTTGGAAGGTTAACAAAGCTGCCGTCAGACTCATCAGATTCTGCCACCAAATATTCACCTTCACCAATTTTCGAATTGCTTTTGAAATAATTAATAATGCCACCATTGATGACTGTAGGGTCAAGACCTGCAATTTCTAGCATTAAAGATGTCATTGCGGTAGTGCTGGTTTTGCCGTGAGTGCCGGCAATTGTAACACCTTTGCGCTCAGCCATAACCATGGCAAGCAGCTGCGCTCTAGTGATTATGGGAATATTTTTTTCTTGCGCCGCCAGAATTTCTTGGTTGTTGGTTTTAATAATTGAAGTTTCGACAATCAGCTTGATATCATCAGTAATATTTTTTGCATCATGGCCGACAAAGTAGGTAATTCCCTTATCGCGCAGGGTTTGAGTAAGATAATTTTCGTTTAAATCAGAGCCTTGCACCGCAACACCAATTTTGTTAAGAATTAACGCCAATGCACTCATGCCAATACCACCCAAGCCAATAAAATGAACCTTTCCTGTAATTTTATTTTTTAAATTTTGGTAATTCATTTGCGCCAAATATTTTTTAAGATTAGAATTTTTGCAAGATTAAGAAAATGCCTCGCAAATCAGAATTGGCAAAGCTAAGGCAAAAACTATTTTTGTAAATAATTTTTATGCAGAAAAAATCAATTGAGGCAATTTTTTCAATTTGGCAGCAGCAAAATCCTCACCCAAAAACCGAGCTGGTTTACAACAACACCTACACGCTGTTGGTTGCAGTGGTTTTATCGGCACAAAGCACCGATGTTGGAGTTAATAAAGCGACCAAAAGTTTATTTGCCGTGGCCGATACGCCAGAAAAAATGCTGCAACTTGGTGAAGCGCGGTTAAAAAAATATATCAACACCATTGGTCTTTACAACGGCAAGGCGCGCAACATAATTTCTTTGTCGCAAGATTTAGTCGATAAATTTAATGGCGAAGTTCCTGCTAATTTAGAAAAGCTGCAAAGCCTTGCTGGCGTTGGCTTGAAGACTGCTAATGTTGTGATGAATTGTGCTTTTGGCGCACCAACAATTGCGGTTGATACTCATGTTTTTCGCGTAGCCAATCGCATTGGTTTTGTTGACGAAGCCAATGTTTTTAATACTGAAAAAGCCTTGCTGCGCGTTATTCCACAAAAATGGCAGCAGCATGCCCATCATTGGATGATTTTACACGGACGCTACACCTGCATGGCCCGCAAGCCAAAATGTGGTGAATGTTTGGTGCGTGAATTTTGTCAATTTAAAAATAAAACAGCTTAAATCTCGTCCTCCCTTATAATGGACGGAGCACTTGACTTTGCAGAGACTGGCTCGGCATTAGAAGATGGTTTTGCTGCATTTTTACCAGACAATTTATCAACCAAATATTTCTCTAGAGCGGTTTCCAGATTATCTTGATCGGTCATCTTAGATTTTACCCCGAATATAGCCTCAAGAATCCTTACCTCAACCGCATTTCTATCCATTTCTTCTGAAAATAAAATATATTTGTCATCAATCACTTTTGGAGAAAATGCAAATATTCTTCCTATAAATTTACAAACGCTATCACAAATCGATTTATTCTTAATTTCCATTACATATCCCGCCTGATGGTCAATTACATCATAAATATCTTGATCTGCTCTTTTTATTGATATTTCTGAGAAGCTTTTATGTAGTGGCTTAAGCGGACCACCAGCATTTGGCGTCAATCCACCAGAAGCGCCATATTCAAACTCTGCCTCGTTTTTCTCAGGCTCGGGCTCGTCATCAATAAAATCTTTCATTAATTCAAATGCCGATTGAAAAGATGGCGGATTGCCCTTCAAAACAGAGCCCTCAGCTTCTTTAACCTTGGCGACATTTTGCTCTTTTTGTTCAGAACTAGTGCGAGAAAATTCTGATCCGCTATCGCCCAATTTTGTTGAATTTTTTGATGATTCCATAACTCCTTTTTTAAATTTTAGAATTTGCAATATTTATTAGGCAATAAATCATTGTTGTCAATATTTGTAATGGCAATCTTGTAAAAATTCACAACGATACTTAAATAAAATTTTACTAAATTAATTAATTAATTATTTTTTTACAAAATGACTGACAAACAACAATTTAACTTCGATGTTGAAGTAGGAAAAGTTCTCAACTTAATGATTAATTCGCTCTACACCAACAAAGATGTAGCCTTGCGTGAGTTAATCTCAAACGCTGCTGATGCTTGCGATAAATTGCGTTATTTAAGCGCACAACAGCATGATTTACTTACAACTGACGAAGAGTTAAAAATTTCGCTGACCACCAACAAAGCCAAGAAACTGTTGATTATTCAAGATAACGGCATTGGCATGAATCGCGATGATCTCATTCAAAACCTTGGCACTATTGCGCGCTCTGGCACTGAAAATTTCATCAAATCTTTAACTGGCGACAAAACCAAAGATGTCAATTTAATTGGTCAATTTGGCGTTGGATTTTATTCCAGCTTCATGGTTGCAACCAAGGTAGAAGTGCTTTCGCGCAAGTTTGATTCTGAAAAAACTTATTTATGGGAATCGGACGGCAGCGCCAATTTTGCGGTGGAAGAAGCGGCAGAAAATATAACTCGCGGCACTAAAATTATTTTGCATTTGAAGGACGAAGCCACAGATTTCCTCGATCGCTTCCACATTAAACATGTTGTCCAAACTTATTCTGATCACATCAATATTAAAATTGAATTCATTCCAGAAAATTTAGAAGCGGGCGCCAAAGTTGAAACTTTAAACTCGGCTGCAGCCTTATGGACATTGCCTAAAGAGCAAATTAGCGCCGAACAATATCAAACATTTTTCAAGCATATTTCGCACTTGCCCAGCGAACCCTTCATGACCATTCACAATAAAATTGAAGGCGTTGTTAGTTACACCAACTTGCTCTTCGTGCCTACAACCAAGCCGTTTGATTTATTTCACCCCGACCGCAAGCCATCAGTAAAACTTTATGTCAAAAAAGTTTTTATTAGCGAAACTCTAGATTTAGTTCCAGCGTGGATGCGCTTTCTACGCGGCCTCGTCGACTCTGATGATCTTCCACTTAACATTAGCCGCGAATCTTTGCAGCATAATTTAGTGCTAGAAAAAATTAAAAAATCTGTCGTTAACAAAGTGCTGTCCGAGCTTAAGAATAAAGCCTTGAGCAATGAAGAGGAATATCAAAAGTTCTGGCATAATTTTGGCGCAGTTTTAAAAGAAGGACTTTGCGAATCTTCCGAATTTCGTGAAAAAATTCTGGAAATTTGCCGCTTTTATTCATCAAAATCACCCGATAAATTAATTTCACTTGCTGAGTATTTAAGCCGCGCCAAAGCTGGTCAGGATAAAATTTTCTACTTAACCGGCGAAAC
>CANGNU010000056.1 GCA_947455365.1 Rickettsiales bacterium
ATATTATTGATGAAGTAGAGGGCAAACTTGCTAATTTAAAGGCTGCAATTGCTTCTCACCTAAATGATAAAAAGCGTGGACAAAAAATTAAAGAGGGCTTAAGTCTTGCTATTATTGGTGCGCCGAATGTTGGAAAATCTAGTTTGTTAAATTTTTTAGCAAAAAGTGAAGTGGCAATTGTTTCTGACATTGCTGGTACAACGCGCGATGTAATTGAAATTCACCTAGAAATTGCCGGCGTTGCAGTAAAAATTGCCGACACTGCAGGCTTGCGTGAAAGTATTGATGCAATTGAAAAAGAAGGAATAAAACGGGCGCGACAAAAAGCGCAAGATGCCGATTTAAAGCTTCTGCTGTTTGATGCGGCAACTGGTAGAATTTCTGCGGAAGAAGAAAAATTAATTGATGAAAATACAATAATTGTAATGAATAAAATTGATCTATTACAAAAAAATAATTTTGAGAATTGTTTAAATTCTCAAGAAAAAAAATTAGAAGATTCTCGAAATAAATTTAGCGCTAACAGAGAAAATAATTTTTTAATTGAGTTAAATAAAAACTTGCAAGGCCTTGATTTTAAAGGCGCCAGCATTGTTGAAATTTCTCTCAAAGAAAATAAAAATACTCAACTTCTTTTTCAAAAACTAGAAGAAAAAGTGTTGGAAATTTTACCGCAGCAATCTTCGCCATTAATTACGCAAGAGCGTTATCGCCACTGTTTGAGCGCTGCGCTGGCCTGTTTGGAAGATTTTTCATTGGATAAAAATATTGAATTGGCAGCGGAAGATTTGCGTTTGGCTTCTGGGCAAATTGCTAAAATTACGGGGCGAGTTGGTGTTGATGATATTTTGGATGTGGTGTTTTCGCGCTTTTGTATTGGGAAGTAGTGTGGTTGGGGGTTAGATTCCCGCTTTCGCGGGAATGACATTGGGCCTAAAAATGGTAAGTTGCGTTATTTTTTTCTCTCATAAAGCGCGGTAATTGAAGCTTTCTCAATTGTTACGCCATTCAAATTATAGCCAATTAACGCTGCAGATGCATCTTTTTCTACTGGTAATTTTTCAACTGATAAAGCATAAACAGTAAAAATATAATGATGCTTGCCATGACCTACTGGAGGGCAGGCGCCGCCAAATTCATTGCTGCCGAAATCTGTTTTGCCAAAAATAACACCATCGGCAATTTTTTTATCACCAGCGGCAATTTCGGTTTTAGTAACGGGAATGTTGTAGGCGAGCCAGTGCCACCAACCACTGCCAGTTGGGGCGTCTGGGTCGTAGGCGGTGATTGCCAAACTTTTTGCATTGGTAGGAATTCCCTTAATAGAAATTTGCGGTGATTCATTTTTGCCAGTGCAACCAAAACTGTTGTAAACCTGCGCCGCGCTAAGCATTTTTCCTTCATGAATATTGCGACTTTCAATGGTAAGTTTTGCTTGAGCAATATTAGAAGTTAGAATTGCTAATGGTAAAATTATTAAATATAAATTTTTATTCATATGCTTGGATTGTTGTTAATAAATTAATTGCGTTCATTTTTAATTAGGCTTGGCAATATTTCAAGGTTAGAAATTATACAGGATCAACATGAGTCATTACATTTAAAACTGGCAAAATTTCCATTACTCTTTTACTGGCATTAAGTGCAATATCGTGCCCAACCTTTACTGTTGCGGTTCCGTCAACTTCAATATGAACATCGACTAAAATCATATCACCCATTTTGCGAGTTTTTAAACTGTGAAAACCCTTGACGCCATTGGTTTCTTTAATGATTGAAGCAATTTGTGAATATTCTTCTTCTGAGGCAGATTTATCCATCAGCTCATGCAGGGCTTGCCACGAGAACTTCCAGCCCATTTTTGCAATGATTAGTCCAATGATTAGCGCGCCTACAGAGTCTAAGATGGGATAGCCCATCAACGCGCCAACAATTCCCATTGCTACTACTAATGATGAAGCGGCGTCCGACCTTGCGTGCCAAGCATTAGCGACCAACATTGATGATTTTACTTTTTTTGCTACTGACAACATGTAGCGAAATAAAAATTCTTTTGCCACAAGCGCGCTTAGAGCCACCCATAGCGCTACAATTTGCACTTGTGCGGTTGCAACAGGAAAAATAATTTTCTCGCCAGCTTTCCATAACATTGCGCCACCTACAACCAGTAGCGACAAACCCAGAAATAATGAGGCGGCGGTTTCATAGCGATGATGGCCATAATTGTGGTCATGGTCGGCGGCCTTAGAGCTGTGCTTGTTGGCGAAGAGTACGATGAAGTCGGAGAGTAAATCTGATAAAGAGTGAATGCCGTCTGCAATCAAGCCTCGTGAGCCTGCAACGAATCCAACTAAAATTTGTGCAATGCTAAGAACTAAATTTATTGCAACACTAACTAAGGTGCTTTGCTTGGCGGCCCTTTGTTTGTCTGGCGAAACCAGCTCTTCGTTTTCAGAAAAATTATACATTGAATTTTTATTCATTGGTATAGTGTGATATTATAATAGCAAAATAATAAAAAGTTGCATTAAAAATTATTTTACTGCGCGCTATTTCTGCCTAACCAAAATTGCACAATAAACGCCGCACTCGCCAATAATAAAAACCCAACAAACATTGGCATTAAAGTGCCATTATAAGCCTGCCCAATCAGTGTTCCTAATGTAACAGAAATTGCTGAAGATAAAGAGCCAACCAGCGCCGAGGCAATGCCAGCAAGGTGTCCCATTGGTTCCATTGCTAATGCGTTGAGGTTGCCGAATAATAATCCAAGGCAGAAAAATGTTACTAAGGCGTAAATCATAAATTGCCATAATGGCAGGCCTTCAGGCTGTAGGAATGACAGCGCAAGAAAAATTATCGACATTGCAATCATTAAAATTAGGGCGCGATGGCAAATAAATTTCATGCCGTAGCGCCGCACAATCATTGAGTTGGTGATTGAGGCCGCGCCAATTGATAATGCAGAGAGCGCAAAATATAGCGGAAATAATTCTCCCACTTGAAAATAATCCTGAAAAATTTGTGGCGACGAAGTGAGATAACCAATGAGCGCGCCAAAAACCAAGCCAGCGCAAATGGTGTATCCTAAAGTTATTTTATTGCTGACAACTTTACAGAAATCGTGCCAAATAGCGCGGGCGTTGAACGGGCGAATGTCGTTTGTTTTTAAAGTTTCGGGCAGACGAAAAATTGTGAGCAAAGTTGCGGCGAGGGCGGCAATAAAAAATATTGCAAAAATCATCCGCCAATTTGCGAAGAGTAAAATTAATTGGCCAATGCTTGGCGCCACTACGGGGACAATGATGAAGATGGTCATGACAAAGGACATTACGCGCGCCATTTCGCGGCCTTTGTATAAATCGCGAATGATGGCCATGCAGCTAATTCTTGGCGATGAAGCGCCAAAGCCTTGCAAAAATCTTCCAAACAGAAGCATGGGGAAGCTAGTGGCGGCAATGCTGCACAGGCATCCGATAATAAAAATTACCAAGCCAATATAAACTGTTGGTTTGCGTCCGAAGCTGTCGGATATTGGGCCGAAGATGATTTGCCCGAAGGTAAAACCAAGAAATAATATGCCGATAACATATTGAGTTTGGTTTTCGTTAGTGATAGAAAATTCTTGTCCAATCAATGCTAGCGCGGGTAAAATCATGTCGATGGACATTGCCATGAGCGAAATAAAAAGCGCCATGAGGGTGATGAATTCAGGAAAGTTGGGGTGTTTGATTTGTTTTGCCATGGTTTTTGTATTGTTGATTTTGGTTAATGTGTTAGCAAAATTTAAGCCTTTGTAAATATGACAGCTTTATATGTTTGTAGCTATTAATGAAAAATAATATAAAACTAACAGCAAGCCTTATTCATCAAAGTTTTTGCTCATGTTGCGCTTGTCGCGTTAATTATAGCGCCATTCTTAACGCAAGCGCAAGTGCTTAATGTTAAATTTTTTTAAATGATTAACGAAGTTGATATTATCAAAAATTATAAGTTGAATAGATCTATAATCGAAGTTTTTTATAGCGAGATTGTTTCCAAAGAAGATCAAAAATTGCTCGATTTAGCTTTTGCAAAAAAAATTGAGCAAGAAAAGCTGGACCAATTTCTAAAAGAATGGGACATCGAAAAATTTGGCGAAAGAAAGTCAATGTTGCTTTCTTATTTAATGAAAACAAATCCTCAATTGCAGTTTTCAATGTATGAAAAACCAAGATTAGAAGGCTTGTTGAAATATCACCGTTTTCACAATTTAAAACTTATTTCTCATTATACAAAAATTGTGAAGGCGCTTAATTGTGCCAATATTTTTCCAATGATTCTCAAAGGTGGCGCGATGAAACATATTCGCCCTGAACTTCCGCGCGCCATGGGAGATATTGATATTTTAATACCAGAAGAAGCAGAATTTTTAAAAGCGCGCGAAATTTGTAGAAATTTGGGTTATGTTGAAGAAATTCCCGATGGCAATTCTGTCGATTTTCACTTGCCAAATTCAACAGAAGGAATTATCGATATTCACCTCTACATTCCACTTGAAACCAATTATAACAAAGAGTTTTTGCAAGATTTATTTTTGCGCGCCAAAAAAGAAAAAGTTTTTGGCGCCGAAGCTTTTGTTCCGCGTTTTGAAGATTTGCTATTTTTAGCAATGATTAATCTGGCGCGAAATTTGAACAACAAAACCAGTTTGCAAGGAATTCTATACTCTTTGTTTGATTTTAAATATTTGGCCGCAAAACCAAGCTTTAATTGGAATTTAGTTTTGCAAAATATAGTTAAAACCAAAACTTATGTTCAGGCTCTTTTGGCGATGAAATTTACCAATAGAATTATTCCCGAAATGTTGCCAGAATTGCTGCTAAAAAATAATACAATTAATACAAAATTTAATCGATATTGTAACAAAATAATATTTCATCACTTTTATTTTAACAATCTTAGAAAGCGTTGCAAAACCTTGAATTTAAAGGATGCTCTAAAAAGCGCGGAGAATTTTAAAGATTATTTGATTAGAAAGCCGAAATATTTTTTTATCAAGAGAATAGTTCGTAATAGCCATTTTCTGATTAAAATTTTTTTGCTGCTAAATAAAGAAAAACTGGAAACAAAATGAACGCAGTTGCAAATCATCAAAAAGTGAGTTTTTGTCTTCAAAAGATAGATTCCTACATCAAGCAAAACCACCAGCTTCAATGGCAAAAATATGTGCAGCTGGGGTCAAAAATTGTTAAGTTAGTTTGTTATTCGCAAGATTTTATTCCGCTAATTGAGAAGCAGCTTTCTTACGCGCTAAAAGACGCTGCCAATAGCTACGATGCGACAATTATTTTATGGAATGAAAAAGAAATTGAATTATTTGCAAGTAGCATTATTGATGATCACACTAAATCTCGTTTACGCTTGCAGCAATTGGCTTGCAAGAGCAAGGATGTTGATTTTGAAATAGTTGACAATGCAGATTTACAGCGCAAATTATTGACTAGAATTAGCGCTAAAAACGGAATGGTTAATCATTTTGAAATTTTAGATAGTTTATATTCAAAACATAATCCAATTATTAGAAGTAGCGCCGTTGGTGGAATTATCAATGCTTACGACCAAGAAAATAATATTTATTATTACGGCGTTAAAGATTTACATCCTGAAGAATTTATTAAGCAGGGACACATTTTTGTCCAAATTTTTAATAAAATAATTAAAGCTTCAAACGCAAATCTTGTTCATGCAGCGGTGGTAGGCATTGATAATAAAGGAATTTTATTTTGCGCAAGAGGACAAAGAGGAAAATCAACCTTAGCTGTTTTATCGATGATGGAAGGTTTTGAGTATGTCTCCGATGATTATCTGGTGCTAGAGCGAGAAGGTGGCGAGCTTTATTCTTATCCAATATATTCCATTATTACTTTGTCTCCAAAAATGTATAATGAGCTTTATGATGACTTGAATGGCAAATTTGTTTCAAATAACGCGCGCAAAGATAAATATGTCATTGATATTAAAAATTATCATGGCGCTTTTCGCGACAAATATCCAATAAAAATCTGCATGTTTCCTCAAATTGTTGCTGATGCAGAACCAAGCATTGTTTCTTGTAAAAAAGGGCGCGCAATAGCGCAGCTTGTGTATTCAACGATAAATCAATTGGAAGATAAGCACGATATTGCAACTATTAAAAAACTAATATCCTTCATTAAAGATTTTGATTTTTATCAAATAAATTTATGCTCTGATATTAAAAAAAATGTTGATTGCCTAAAGCAATTCTGCGCTAAAATTAACCAAAATAATTAGAAATTATGAAAAATTATAAGCTTAATGAAGAAAAAATGTTTGCAGATATCGCCGACGGCGTTGCTATTATCATCAATGCTGAAACTGGAATTTATTACGGAATGAACGGTTTTGGAACTTCAATTTTTGAAAATTTAATAAATGGCGCGTCAACGCAAGATATTTTGGCTGAGTTAAAGAAAATTCCTAACATTTCTCCAGATATTGAAAGTAAATTTAACTGTTTTATTGAAACTATTGTTGAAAAAGGATTGG
>CANGNU010000057.1 GCA_947455365.1 Rickettsiales bacterium
GCCACTGCCAAGGCCAATTATTAAATCGTAATTTGTGGAGGATAATTTTTCTTCGCGCTCTAATTTTTTCTGTTCTAGGTTCTGCTGTTTTAAGCTTGAAGGTAATTTGTGTAAAAATTTTTCTATCTTGCGTAAATTTTTTTCATCAGGCTGCGCGTCTTTTAAAATCAAGCTTCCAGCCATTTCATCTAAAAAATCATCAGCAAAAAATTGCGCGCAATTTTGCCAAATTTTTTCATCAGAAATGAAGCAAATTTTCTTTCGTGAAAAACCCAGCGCAGAAATTATCTCAACTGCCTTGCAAGCAAGATTTTTCTCAATTCTAACATTAACTTTGGGCAAAAAAATCATGCAATTTACCTTGAAAAATAAGTTTATTTGCTTAGAAAAGAGGCTTACAAAAATTTTCAATCTCTTTAAAAAATCCAAACAATGGAAAAATTTCAATTATTCTTGCTTATTTTGCAAGTGGTCATTGCTGTGGTAATGATAATTCTCGTATTGCTACAAAAATCGGACGGTGACTCGCTAAGCGGCATTGGTGGCGGTTCGGGCGGCATGAATGCTGTAATTTCTAGCAAAGCTTCCGCTAACATTTTAAGTAAAGCCACCATGATTTTAATTGCGGTTTTCATGTTCAACTGCTTGGTTTTGGCGGCAATTTCTAATCGCGCTAAAAAACAAACTGCCGCTGAACTTGACCAAATTATTCAACAACAAGAACAAACTAAAGACGCTGCTACAAAGGCTCCGTTGGTTAATTAATAAAAATTTCCCATGACAAAAATTACGGCATTAAACGAAACACATAAATCGCAAGGCGGCAAGATGGTTGAATTTGCTGGCTACGACATGCCAGTGCAATACGCTGATGGCGTGCTAAAAGAGCATGAATGGGTGCGCGGCGGCAATGTTGGAATCTTCGATGTTTCGCATATGGGCCAATTTTTTATGGAAGGCGAGGGTGTGGCGCAATTTTTATCGCACATTACCCCAACCGATTTCACTCTCAGCACAGAAGCGCTGGCTAAATACACCGTGCTTACCAATGAAAATGGCGGAGTCGTCGATGACTTAATCATCACCAAAATTTCTGACACAAAATTTTTCATCGTATTAAACGCTGGCTGCAAAGAAAAAGACGAAGCGTGGATTCGCAAACATTTGCCAGCAACCCTTAAATTTACCGAGTTAAAAGATCGCTCGCTCATTGCCATTCAAGGCGAAAAGGCCGAAGAAGTTTTGCAAAAATTTGTTGCAGATGCCAACTTGGCTGAATTAGTTTACATGCATACCAAAACTTTCCATTTTAAAAATGGTGAAGAAGTTTACATTGGACGCACTGGTTACACTGGTGAAGACGGTTTTGAAGTTAGCATTAAAAGCTCTGCCGTTACAAAATTTTGGCTAGATTTATCAGCTGATCAAGCTGTGAAACCAATTGGTTTGGGCGCTCGCGACTCTCTGCGTTTAGAAATGGGCTACCCACTTTATGGCCACGATCTTGACGACACAACCTCGCCAGTTGAGGCTGCTATTGGTTGGGTGGTTAGCAAATCAAATACTAATTTTATTGGTTCTGCGCGAATTTTAGAAGAAAAAATGAACGGCGTTTCGCGCAAAAGAATGGGCGTTAAATTGCTTGATCGCGGCATTGCGCGCGAAGGCACCGTCATTAAAAAAGATGGCAAAGTGATTGGCGTGCTTTCTAGCGGCGGCTTCTCGCCAAATCTCAAAGTTTCCATCGGCCAAGGCTATTTCGAATCATCAGTAAAAAATGGTGATGAAGTTGTGGCAATTGTGCGCGACCGTGAAATTCCGGCAGTAATTGCTTCTCCAACATTTGTTGCGGCAAGAACCAAGGCGATTAAAAAATAAGCGAAAGTAATATCATTTACTAACTCTTACTAACATTTACTAACCATTACTAACTAGGAGAAACGAAACATGAAATTTACAAAAGACCATGAATGGGTAAAAATTGAAAATGGTGTTGCAACAATTGGCATCACTGACTACGCCGCTGACGCGCTTGGTGAATTAGTTTATGTTGAGCTTCCAAAGGTTGGCAATACTTACGCTAAAGGCGATGCTTTTGCGGTTGTTGAATCTTCAAAATCAGCCTCCGATGTTTATATTCCTGCATCGGGCGAAGTTGTTGAAATTAACCAAGCGCTAACTGCTGCGCCAGAATTGGTCAACAATTCTTCTTTTAAAGATGGTTGGATTGCTAAAGTTAAACTTAGCAATGAAGCCGATCTAGCTGACTCTATGGATGAAGCTGCTTACAAAAAATATCTTGCTGAAAAATAGTTGTATAAAGCAAGCAATTTGCGCCATCTGGGCAATAAAAAAGCCCGATTCTTTTTATAAGAGTCGGGCTTTTTATTTGCAGAAAACTATATTTTATTTTTTAGCAGTTTCAATTTTATTTCCCTTCTCGTCAATTCTTTCGCATTCACCGTTGGTAATGTATGCGTCAAGCCCTACCATGGTAATTTCTTTGAAGCGACTATCGCCCAAAACACGAATGAAAATTCCGGTAGAATCCGTCATTTGTCCGTTAATGAAAACGCCAGTTTGATCAAATGTAGCGGGCAAATAGCGGCAGTTATGATCTTTACAAATTGCGATAGTTTTGCTTTTTTTGTCCAAAATCATGCAAGTATTGTCGAGCGTTTTAATTTTTGGACATTCGCGTTTCGAGCAAACGAATGATGTTTTAGGGTAACATTTTACGCGTTCCCAATCTCTTGCTGCTTCAAAATAACGATTGGCTTCGGCAAAAATGCGTTCAAAGTCAAAAGTTTTGACATCTTTGACATCTTTCGCCACCAATTCATCACCGGGTTTTTTTGCAGAAGTTGCACTTTTTTCGGCAGCAAAAGCAAGTGGAGAAGCGGCTAAAAACAAGGCTATGGCGCCCATTAGAAATTTTCTTTTCATAATAATTAATTTTGATTAATGCAATTCTCTACAACAATTCTGCTTTATTTAAAAAATGCAAGATTGTTTTTTGTTGATGAAATAATTTCGCTTAAATTTTCCAAGATTTTTTGTTTAATTTCGTCAACTTGTAAAAATTCTTCGCGTGAAAATTTTGACAGAACAAAATCGGCAACTTCAAATTCTTTATTCTCTGGACGACCTACGCCCAAGCGCACGCGCCAGTAATCTTTACCAATAACGGAATCGATAGATTTTAAGCCATTGTGGCCAGCATTGCCGCCACCAATCTTCATTTTAATTGCGCCAAGTGGCAAATCAATTTCATCGTGAAAAACAATAACATTTTGTGGGGGAATTTTGTAGAACTGCACCGCTTCAAGCACAGCAACGCCAGAATTATTCATGTAAGTTTGCGGCTTGAGCGCAATAATTTTTTCGCCAGCAATTTCGCCCGAAAAAACTTCGCTAGAAAATTTCTTGCCAATTACAGTCAAGCGGTAATCAGCAGTAATTTGATCAATTAACATGAAGCCAAAATTATGGCGAGTTTTCTCATATTCTTTACCAAAATTTCCCAGACCAACCAAGAGATACATAAATTTATTTTTAATTTTGAACAGTAATAGTCAGCATCACACAGATAATTTACATTTTTTGCAAGATGTAAATTGACACTTAGAATAAAGCCCTTACAATGCGCCGCCCACTTATTTTAGGGCCTTAACTTTTTGTTTAATAAAATGACAGATATCAGAAATATTGCAATCATTGCACACGTTGACCATGGCAAAACAACCTTAATTGACGCCATGTTGGCGCAAAGCGGCACTTTTCGTGCTAACCAACAAGTAGAAACTCGCGTTATGGATAGCAACGCGCTAGAAAAAGAACGCGGTATCACAATTCTTGCAAAATGCACTTCAATTACTTGGCAAGACCACAAAATTAATGTAATTGACACCCCAGGCCACGCCGATTTTGGCGGCGAAGTTGAGCGCGTACTTTCAATGGCCGATAGCTGCTTATTGTTGGTTGACTCTGCCGAAGGCCCTATGCCCCAAACTAAATTCGTGCTGTCAAAAGCCTTGGCTCTAGGCCTTAAGCCAATTGTCATCATCAATAAAATTGATCGCCAAGACGCGCGCGCCGATGAAGTTCTTAACGAAATTTTCGATTTATTCGTTTCATTAAATGCTAGTGAACAACAACTCGACTTCCCAGTGCTTTACGCTGTAGGCCGTGACGGCTGGTGCGTTGCCGATATGGACAAAGACGAACGCAAAGATTTATCGCCACTTTTCAACTTAATTTTGAAGCATGTTGCTCCGCCACAGTTTGATGTAAACGCCCCATTTTCAATGCTTGCGACGCTTCTAGAATATAGTCCATATTTTGGTCGAATGCTAACAGGCCGCATCATGTCTGGCACGGCGCGCAGTTTGATGAATTTCAAAGCCATGAATTTGGCTGGTCAATTGGTTGAGCAGGGCCGTCTTACCAAGCTGCACACCTTCCGCGGTGTTGATAAAATTGCCGTTGATGAAGCGGTTGCAGGTGACATTGTTTCAATTGCCGGCCTAGAAAAAGCCTCAGTTGCTGACACAATCTGCGACATTTCTGTTTCTACGCCAATTAAATCGACGCCAATCAATCCGCCAACAATGGCCATCACCATTGGCGTGAACGATTCTCCGCTTGCAGGCCAAGAAGGCAGCAAAGTTACTTCACGCATGATTCGCGACCGCTTATTTGCTGAAGCCGAAACCAATGTGGCCATCAAAGTAAAAGAATCTGAATCAAAAGACGCCTACGAGGTTGGTGGTCGCGGCGAATTACAGCTTGGTGTCTTAATCGAAAACATGAGAAGAGAAGGCTTTGAGCTTTCAGTGTCGCGCCCTCGCGTTTTGTTCAAAAAAGGTCCAAATGATTCAATTCTTGAGCCAGTTGAAGAAGTTGTTGTCGATGTTGATGATGCTTTCAGCGGTGTCGTAGTTGAAAAACTTTCTTCGCGCAAAGGCGAAATGATTGAAATGAAGCCATCTGGTGGCGGAAAAACTCGTTTAGTTTTTTATGTTCCTTCGCGCGGATTAATTGGCTACCAAAGTGAATTTTTGACTGATACCAAAGGTACTGGCGTTCTAAACCGCTTGTTCCACGCTTACATTCCATATAAAGGCGAATATGCTGATCGCAAAAACGGTGCGCTAATTTCTAATGACGCTGGCGAATCAGTTGCCTACGCATTGTGGAATTTGCAAGATCGCGGCGTTATTTTTATCAAGCCACAGCAAAAAGTTTACATGGGCATGATTATCGGTGAAAATGCTAAATCGGGCGATTTAGAAGTGAATGTATTGCGCGGCAAACAGCTGACTAACATTCGCGCGGCAGGTGCCGATGAAGCAATTCGTCTAATTCCGCCTCGTTTAATGATTCTTGAAGAAATGATCACTTACATTTCTGATGATGAATTGGTTGAAGTTACGCCAAAATCACTTCGTCTGCGCAAGAAATTTTTGGATAGCAACAGCCGCAAGCGTATGTCGAAATCTGCAGCAAGATTTGACTTTGTGCAAGAAGAATAGACTTTTTCTATTAACAACTGCTCACTTGTCATCCTCTCAAGAGCTTGTCATTCTCGCGCAAGCGGGGATCTACTTTTTGAAGAAATGGTATAAGTTTTAACAATAAAAAACTCCCCCAATATTGTTTTATTGGGGGAGTTTTTTTATGCAATTTTTAAGAAAAATTTTGAGGTAAATTATCTTAGCTTTCTGTGGTATAATTTGGCGATTCAGAAGTGATGGTTATTGAATGCGGATGGCTTTCGCGTAGGCCAGAATTAGTAATGCGAACAAAGTTGCAGCCATGGCGCATATCTTCAATTGTAGCGTTGCCAGTGTAGCCCATTGCCGATTTTAACCCGCCAACCAACTGGTGAAGAACATCAGCCACCAAGCCTTTGTAAGGCACGCGTCCTTCAACACCTTCAGGAACTAACTTCATTTTATCAGCAACATCGGCTTGAAAATAACGGTCAGCAGAGCCGCGAGCCATTGCCCCCAAAGAGCCCATGCCGCGATAAACTTTGTATGAACGGCCTTTAAATAAAACAATTTCACCGGGGGTTTCTTCGGCACCAGCCAGCAAGCCGCCAAGCATAACGCAAGAGGCCCCTGAAGCAATGGCCTTGGCTAAATCGCCCGAAAAGCGAATTCCGCCGTCAGAAATTACGGGAATTTTAACTTTGTTGCAATATTCAACAACATCTATAACTGCCGAGAGTTGAGGAACGCCAACGCCTGCGACAATTCGTGTAGTACAAATTGAACCGGGGCCAATGCCAACTTTAACACCATCTGCACCCGCGTCAATTAAGGCTTTGGCGGCTTCTTGAGTGGCAATATTTCCCGCGATAATTTCTTGTTTTGGGTACATTTTTTTAATTTGGCGAACGGTTTCAATCACGCCGGCAGAGTGTCCGTGGGCGGTGTCAACCACCAAAATATCGACGCCAGCTTCAATTAAACTTTCGGCGCGCTTGATGCC
>CANGNU010000058.1 GCA_947455365.1 Rickettsiales bacterium
AATGAGAAAGAATTGTTGATTGAAATAAAGAATCTTTTTCAACTGTCAGATATACCTAACAGAATTGAAGTTTATGATAATAGTCATATTAGCGGTAAATATGCCGTTGGGGTTTTAATTTGTGCAGGGCCCGAGGGCTTTATTAAAAGCGGCTATCGCAAATATAATATTGAGCTGGAGAATTTGGAGAATAAGGATGATACGGCAATGTTGCGCGAGGTTTTACGGCGTAGGTTTCGGGTAGTGTCAGTTATAACTGACAGTAAGGTTACAATAGAAAATGCTATCAATTCTACAGAAAACCCCTCCGATAAAAAATCGAATGAAAAACTTACGGGGTTGGCTACAACAAAAAATCAACCTAGCGAAAAATCTGCTGCAACCGCGCCAGTACTGCCTAGTTTTATCATCATCGATGGTGGAATTGGCCAGTTAAATGCAGCGCAAGAAGTGTTTGATGAACTTGATGTGAAAGTGCCTTTTACCTGCATGTCTAAAGGGCCCAACCGCAATGCGGGGGAGGAATATTTTCACCGCTTTGGACAGGAAAGTTTTACTTTACCAAAGAATCATAAAGTAATGTATTACCTACAACGCCTAAGAGACGAGGCGCATCGCTTTGCAATTACTACGCATCGTTCGAAGCGGCAAAAATCGGTGACAAAATCTACATTAGATGAGGTTCCTAACATTGGTGCTAAAAGAAAGAAGGCGCTACTAAATCACTTTGGCTCGGTGGATAAAATAAAATCGGCAACGGTGGAAGACCTTATGCGCGTAGAGGGGATAAGTCTTGCGATTGCGAATAAAGTTTGGGGGTTTTTTCGGTAGAGATCAAAAAAATATTAAATTAATTTTAACAAATTAAAATGACAACTGAGCAACGAAAAAATTATTTTAAATCTGCAATAGAAACATTTGACACAAAAGAATATCTAACTTCCGACCTAAAAAAATCAATATTATCCTCAGAAGGCGGTAAGTTCTATAAATATTATAATTTTAATTCCCTCGTTAAAAATCCGCTTCAAATGAATTCGTTTGAGAAAGGAAAATTATGGGCCTCAGTCCCTACGGCATTTAATGATCCTTATGACTGCATGGCTCAACCATTTTTAAAAGAGAATAATTCACTAAATCAATACGAATTATTTCAAAATGAAATAAAAAAAATTGAGCTGCACTCTAAAGAATTTTCTAAATCACAAAGTGAATTTATCAAAAACGCCATTCAAAACCTATCTCGCACAGATTTGGACAAGATATGCCTAGATTACAACATAGAATTTCCTAGCATCTCTAATGATGAAAGCATAATGAATTACTGGAAAAATAGATATTATGTAGTTTGTTTTTCTACAAATCTCAAATCAATTCTCATGTGGTCTCATTACGCAAAAAACCACACGGGCTTTTGTTTAGAATTTAGCCCAGATGAAATATTTTTTGAGATTCCCGATAGTATTATTGGTGTAGCGCTTAAAGAATTAATTGACGAAGCGGTGCAAAAAGGTTATCAAAAAAATGTAGCAATATCTCATTATCAAAAGCAAACTTCTCACAAAGTTAACAATATATATCCAGTTTGCTATTTCAAAGACCCAGAAGAATTCAGATCTGCGCTGAACGGAAAAACTATTGAATTATCTTCACTACTAAAATATCAAGACTGGTCTTACGAAAATGAGTGGAGAATAGTCTATCCAAAAGAAGGTGTTGGAATCCCTGAAGACTGCAACTTTTTTAACTCTAATCCAACAGCAATATACCTAGGCAGCCATTTTCAAGAAAGCGGTGAAAGAGAGAGGAGATTTTTAGAAAAAATTAAGGATAGAGAAATTAAGATTTTTAAAATGTATCTAAATAATGATTTTACGCTTGATTTTAAATCTCTTATGTAATTTGCAACTTCAACTTGCAATTTACATAAATATTTTATCCACACTCTCAAACCCAAGAAACTGCATTTCTTGTATTTTATGATTCCTCTTGCCACCATACACAACCACACCTCTCTTGGCCCTCTTGCCACAAACTTCAGAAAATTTATTCACCCCTGAAAAAAACTTTTTGTCAAAAGTTTGCGCCGCTTTAATTTCAATTGGAGTTAATGCACTACCATCTTTGTAAAGGCAATCAACTTCATTGCCATTACTATCACGATAAAAATAAAAAGATGGCTCTAGCCCTTTATTCATCTGGTGTTTGTACATTTCTAATATAACAAAATTTTCAAACAATCCTCCGCGCAATGGGTCACGCGAAAGCTGTTGTTCTGAGCGAATATCAAGTAAATAACAAGCTAGGCCAACATCGGTAAAATAAATTTTTGGCGATTTTATTACGCGTTTGCCAAAATTTTCAAAATAGGGCGAAAGCTTGAAAATCAAGAATGAAGCCTCTAAAACACCTAACCATTTTTGAATTGTTGTATGCGAAACACCAACCTCATTTGCTAAATTTTGCGCATTAAAAATTTGCCCCACTCTACCAGCACAAAGTTTTAAAAAAATTTGAAATTGGCGCAAATCTTGCAAATTAATTAATTGTCGCACATCGCGTTCTATATAGGTTTGCAGATAGTCACGATAAAATTTTGTTGGGTTAATTTCGTCTTTATAAATTTTTGGATAAGCACCGTGAAAAATATATCTCTCCGCCGCAAAATCTAATTTTTCAACATTTTGGCTTTTGATTTTTTTAATTTCAGCAATGCTAAAAGGTAATAATTTTAAAATTGCAGTTCTGCCTGCCAAAGATTGTGATATAGCCTCTTGAAGCTGCAATTGATTGCTTCCGGTTAAAATGAATAATCCGTTTTTTTCCTTAGCATCGACAATTGTTTGTAAGTATGAAAGTAGATGAGGAACTCTTTGTACTTCATCAATAATTGCACCATTTTTGAACTGAGAAAAAAATGCCACAGGGTCATTTTCAGCAATTGCTCTTTCATCTGGGCTTTCCATGCTAATGTAAGGCTTTTTTGGAAAGAGCATTTTTGCTAGAGTTGTTTTGCCTGATTGTCGTGGCCCAACTATTGTTACTATTGGGTATAGGCGTGACATTGCTAAAACTTCTGCAGCGAGTTGTCGTTTGATTTTTTGCATGATTAAAGTGGTTAAATTTTAAATAATGACAAAAATATTATTAAACAATTCTATGTAAATTGCAACTTGAACTTGCAATTTACATAGAATTTAAAAATATAAACCGCGATATTGAAAGTTTAATGTCCGCTAAATTATAAATAGAAAGCCCGCAATATTGTAAATAGAAGATTTGCGATATTACAACTTTTTACACCTAAGCCCAATATTTACAAGGCTTCAACAACAAAGGCCATCTCAGCAATTTTCTCATCATAAAAACTCTCAATCAACTGACAGACATTTTCATAACCTTGCGTAATATTAATTTTAGCGCGAAATTCTGCTGATGATTTTAGGCCCGAACTATACCAGCCAATATGCTTGCGCGCCAAGGGAATGCCGCCTTGCTCGCCATAATGTTCAATCATTTCTTTGAAGTGATTGAGGATAATTTGCTTTTGCTTGGTAAGCTCTGGGGCCTTAACTGCACTGCTTCCGCGCAATTCAGCATCAATTTGCGCAATAAGCCATGGCTTGCCGTAGCAAGCCCGACCAACCATTACGCCATCAGCACCAGAAAGGGCTAAAGCCTGTTTCGCATCTTCCGCATTTTTAATATCACCATTAGCAATGATGGGAATTTTCACCGCATTTTTTGTGTTAGAAATTAACTCCCAATTTGCCTTTCCATCATACATCTGACAACGCGTGCGCCCATGAACCGTCAGCATTTGAATGCCCACATCTTCCGCTTTTTTTGCCAAGCTTGGCGCGTTCAAATTTTCATAATTCCACCCCAAACGCATTTTCATTGTGACAGGAATTTTCACCGCCTTCACTACAGCCGCCATAATTCGCGTGGCCAACCCTTCATCTTTCATTAACGCGCTACCAGCAAATCCATTCACTACTTTTTTTACCGGACAGCCAAAATTAATGTCGATAATGTCCGCCCCCAAATCTTCGTTAAGCCGCGCCGCTTCTGCCATCACCTCAGGGTCACAACCCGCAAGCTGCACCGACATTGGATAATGCGCCGCATCTTTCTGGCATTTTTGCAAAGACTCCCTCGTTTGTAAAATCATGGCGCGTGAGGCAATCATTTCTGAAATCACCAAAGAGGCGCCGAAGCTTTTAACTAAACGACGGAAAGGCAGATCGGTAACGCCCGACATTGGCGCTAATAGCACATTACTTTCTAACTGAATTGGTCCGATTTTTATCATATTAAAACTGGTGCCCCCGGCATGACTCGAACATGCGCACATGGTTTAGGAAACCACTGCTCTATCCCCTGAGCTACGGGGGCTTGATTGCAAACAAAAAGGTGATTATGCAGTAAATGACTACAATGTCAACACTAGCGAACCCATTGAGGCACGACTTTCTAAGTCTTTATGCGCCTTGGCGACATCTTTGAAAGCGTAAGTAGTAATTTTTGGCCGCAGAACTCCTTTGCTTAGAAGGTCGAAGACATCAGCAGCGCCAAGGGTTAGCTCGATTCGATTTGATTTATAAAGCCCCAAAGTTGGTCGCGTGATATATAAAGAATTTGCGACTAATTGATTAAGATCAAGTTTTTCAGTAGAGCCCGAAGCCTCGCCATAGCTGACGCAAAGACCCATTGGCCATAAGCAATCAAGCGATTTTTCTAGTGTGTCTTTGCCGATGGAATCGTAAACCAAGCCAACGCCGCCATTTTCGGTGATGCGCGCCACTTCTTCGACTAAATCTTTTGTTTTGTAATTGATGACATGAGTACAGCCATTGCTTTGCGCTTGCATCATTTTTTGGTCAGAGCCAACTGCGCCAATTACTTCTACGCCAAGATGGCGCGCCCATTGGCAGAGAAATTGCCCTACTCCACCAGCAGCTGCGGTGACTACAATTTTTTTGGCGCGGCGCACTAAAAAAACACGATGCAATAAAGTATGGGCCATCAAACCCTTCAACAGAGAGCCCGCAGCTTGAATTTCGGTAATATTTTTTGGCACCAAAACAACATGTCTTTTATGAATGGCACGCTTCTCGGCATAGGCGCCCATTGGCCCCGTGGCATAGGCAACTCTTTCGCCAACTTTAAACTCGGTTACGCCCGATGCTACAGCCTCAACAATTCCACAGGCTTCGGTGCCAATAATTGCTGGCAATTCATTTAGTTTATATTGGCCGCGACGAGCACAGACATCGGTAAAATTAATGCCAATTGCAACATGCTTGATAAGAATTTCATCTTTTTTTAGCGAAGGCGTGTCCACCTCTTTAATCTTTAAAACACCAGCATCGCCGGTTTTTGCTAGAATTATTGCTTGCATTGTTTTAGTTTATTTTTGTTTTCAACTTGGGTGATTTTTTTTCACCAAGCCCTATTCAAATTCAACGCACTCTAAATGCAACACCAATCTTTATTTGTCTTCGACATTGAAACCATTCCAGATACCGCAACCGCTAAACACTTGCTCGACCTTACAGGCGAGAATGTTGCCGAGGCGCGGCAAGCTCTGGTTGATTATCACTTGAAAATTACCGATGGCCGCAATTCCTTCTTGCGCCAGCCTTTTCACCAAGTGGCGGCGATAAGTTTTTTGGACGCAGAAATTATTCGCGATGCTTCAGGGGAATTTTATAAAATTAATGATATTCGTTCGGGCGGCGATTTAGCTGCATCGGAAGAAGAAATTGTGCGTGGATTTTTTTCTTACTTGAAGAAAAAAACACCGCGATTAGTTAGTTTTAATGGCAAAAATTTTGATTTGCCGGTGTTAAAATATCGCGCGATGCGCTACGAAATAGAGGCGGCGTGGCTTTATAAAAGTGGCGATAAATGGAATAATTATAATCAGAAATATTCGCTCGACTGGCACTGTGACTTGGCTGACGCCTTTTCTGACTTTGGTGCGTCGTCGCGAATTAAAATGAATGAAGTTTGCGCGTGCCTTAATTTGCCTGGCAAGACTGGGGTTGATGGCTCGATGGTGCAAGAATATTTTGACCAAGGGCGGCTGCAAGAAATTCGCAATTATTGCGAGACCGATGTGATTAATACTTATTTGTTGTACCTTTCGTACCAGCACCATACTGGGTCAATGACGCGGGAGTCGTTTTTGAAAAGTCGCAAGAATTTGGTGGAGTTTTTGGAGAATCAGGGTGCGGTGCGGCCTTATTTGCTGGAGTTTCTTGAAGAATGGCGCAAGGTGGATTCGCGGGTTTAGTTTTGTGAAGCTTGCGCTTGTCATTCTCGCGAAAGCGGGAATCTAATGATTATTGCTACTGTTAGTTACTTGTAAGTCTTACCCTCTTTTTTTGCTGAACTTATAAATCTCGCTCCTCCATCAAGCCAAGGGAGAAGTGCTCTGCCCCT
>CANGNU010000059.1 GCA_947455365.1 Rickettsiales bacterium
GTAAATTAATTTCGGGCTTAACAATTGATAGCGGTTTTCCGCCCTTAATGATTGATCCAATTGACTTTGCCGACCTTTATTCTAAAAGGAAATCAGCGGTTGATTCTGAACCAGTTAACAACACTAAAAATTAACCCGTGCCATTCTCGCGAAAACGGGAATCTAAAACTAACTTAAATTTTCTATAATTATGAAAAAAATATTCCTTCCTCTTGCAGTTGCTTTATTCTCATTTTCAGCTCAAGCTGCCGATAATTATAAATTTGATCCACACCATACCAGCGTTGTTTGGACAGCTAATCACTTTGGCTTTTCAAATCCATCAGGAAAATTTTCTGAAGTTGAAGGCGACATCACTCTTGATGAAAAAAATCCGGCAAAAAGCAAGGTTAATGTAACGGTAAAAATTGCTAATTTATTCACTGGTTACGATAAGTTTGATAACCATTTAAAAAGCTCTGATTTCTTCAATGTAGAAAAATTTGCCACCGCAACTTTTGTCAGCACTAAAATTGCTTTAACTGGCAAAAATACTGCAAAAGTTACTGGAAATTTAACTTTGGTTGGCGTGACTAAACCAGTTACTTTGAATGTAAAATTAAATAAAATGGCGGTTAGCCCAATTTCACAAAAGAAGACCGCGGGCTTTACTGCTACTGCGTTAATCAAGCGTTCAGATTTTGGAATTGACTACGCGGTTCCTGCGGTTGGCGACAATGTTAAATTGTTAATTGAAGCTGAAGCGGCAATTGATGATGGTTCTGAAGCAAAATAGTTTTATCTTCTATAAAAATTGGATTCTTGCGAAAAGCGGGAATCCAATTTTTTTTAATCAAAAATTAAATTTATGAAAAAAATATTTTTATACGCAATTGCAGCAACTTTATTAGCCCCTACTCTCTCTAACGCTGCTGAGTGGAAAATTGTTCCTGCTCAAAGCAAAATTGAATTTAAAGCAACACAAAATTCTTCTGCAGTTACTGGTTCATTCAAAAAATTTTCAGGCAAAATTAATTTTGATCCAGCGCAGTTAAAAACTAGCAAAGTTGAAATTGAAATTGACATTGTGTCGGTTGAAGCATCTTTGTCTGACGCGGTTTCTACGCTTAAAACTCCAGAATGGTTTTCAAGCGCGGCATTTCCAAAAGCAACTTTTGTTGCAGAAAAATTTACTAAAGTTAGTGATAAAAAATTTACTGCTGATGGAAATTTAACCATTAAAGGAAAATCGGTACCAACAAAACTAGAATTTACGCTTGAAGAATATACGGCGGCAAAGGCTAAGGCTGTAGGCTTGGTAACAATTAAGCGTGCCGATTTTGCAATTGGTGCCAAAGACCCTGCTAATGCTCATGGTGTGAAAGATGAAGTGGCTGTAAGCTTTGTGGTTAATGCGGTAAAATAATTTGCTTTTTCGTGTGAAGCTTGCGCCTTGTTTGGCGCGGCTTTGCGCGGATATCTTCTTTACCTATAGATTTATTAAAACCCACCTTGCAAAAAATAATCCACCGCGTATGATTCCCTTCCTCTCAAAAGTTCCACAAAAATATGGAGAAATGGCCGAGCGGCTGAAGGCACTTTCCTGCTAAGAAAGTATACGGGTAACACTGTATCGAGGGTTCGAATCCCTCTTTCTCCTCCAGCATTCTATAAAAAACCGAGTCTCCCCTCGGTTTTTATAAATTTCTGGATACCGCTGAAGCCCCTGTATTTGCGGGGTTCCATGGGTTTTTGATTTTCATTTCGACTGCACTTTTCACTCTCCAAAAAAATTAATTTCTGCTAAAAATTCCCCATTTTTGTCTCCGTTTCTCCGTTTCGACTGCACTTTGGGGAAAAAGATACAGTGTCTCAAACATTGGCTTCGTGGGTTTTTCCTCTAACTTCGCCGACTGCTACTCCAAGTGGATTTTTTGATGTTTTTGCGAACTTGTCACCTTTTTAAATTTTTGTTGCCAAAAATTATTTTTTGAGGATAATGGTGATGTCGGGAGTTGCGCTGAATACAACACCTTTACGGAAATAGGCTGTCAACACGCAGGGTTTGCGTGGTGGTGGCTCCTGACAATAGAATTTAATAAGCCTCGCACAATTCTATTTTGGGCGAGGCTTTTTTACTTAAGATATTATGAAACGTTTGATACCAAAATCTGAAGTAAATAAAGCCAAAAAAGAATTAAGAGATGATTTTATCGCAAGAATAATTAAAAACGTTAATGACAAAGGATGTTGGCATTTAAAATCTATCGAAAAATCCAAATCAGTAGATTTCTTAGTTCATTTCAGCGAAAGAGGAACAAAAAAGATTTTCTTCAAAGCCAAGAGATTTTCTTTCGAATGCTTTAGCGGAGATCTACCAGAAGGCTTTGCTGTTTATTCAAATTGCGATGATAAATATTGCATTAATCCAGATCATCATTACTCATCTACTTTCAAGTCTTATATAAACAAACAAATAAAAAGTGGTTCAAGAAATGTAAGATCTGGCTTTAAACATACTCTGGAAACCATTACCAAAATGTCGCAATCCCAGAAAGGTAAAAAGCCAGACAAACAGGCTAGATTAAAGATGAGATTGGCAAAATTAGGAGTAAAAAGAGACCCAGAATCAGTTGCCAAAACAGCAGAAAAGTATTTTAGAGGAGAAAATAATGCTTGCGCAAAATTAACTGAACAAGAGGTTTTGGAAATCAGAAGTCTTAAAAATAAGGTTTCTTCTCATGAATTAGCTAAAAACTACCCAGTCACACACTCTCATATAAGAAGTATTTGGAGAAAATCTTGCTGGAAACATCTATAATTACTTTTTTTAGTAAAAAGTCTGATTTTTTCAGAGATAATTAGCTATTCTAAAAAACCACTGTTTATTTAACACAACTTGACTCTTTCCCGATTTTGTATCATAATGCTACAAATACTGCCTTTTATTAAGAAATACTTAAAATAAGTTTACTAAGGTCAGTTTTACATATATAATGCCCCATATTATATGACTATAACCACTAGGTCTATAGGTTTTAATTGATGTTCTTAAAAAATTATTAAAACTTTTTACCGCAAAGTAATTTTTAATTCATGTCTACCTTTCCTCGTTTTTTTTGCTTTGCTAAAAACTTTTTGGCGCAAGTTGCTATTGTTTCTTTGATATTAGAGCAATTTATTTTTGTATCTACAGCTACAGCGCAAACTTTGCCGATTACTCCTGATGGAACAACCAACACTCAAGTTACGCACACCGCTTCTGGAATTGACCAAGTAAACATTGCCGCCCCCAACGCCAGCGGCATGAGCCACAATCGTTTCACAGATTACAACGTCAATCAATCTGGGCAAATCATTAATAACTTTTCTGGTCGTAATCCTGCTGAAATTGCTGCTGGTTCTGGAGCGACTGCGGTTACTCAAACTCAAATCGGCGGATTAGTTGCGGCTAACTCTAATTTAGTTGATAGCGGAAGTGCGAAAGTAATTCTTAACGAAGTAACCTCAAACAATGTTTCTCAGCTTCTTGGTTACACCGAAATTGCCGGCACAAAAGCTGATTTAATTTTGGCAAATTCGAATGGGATCGTTTGTGCGGGCTGCGGATTCATTAACACGGCGCATCTTTTGATGGTTGCGGGAAATAGTAATTTTGATGCAAATGGGAATCTTGGATTTAATTTAAAAGAGCAAGCAAATCCTAATTTATATGTGCCGCTAATCACTGTTGATGGATTAGGTCTTGATGTTACGCGCACTTCTTCGACCGATATTATTGCATCTTCGGTAAAACTTCTTTCCTCAGTTTATGGTTCCGATACTACTACGCTGACTATTAAGACTGGTGAAGGCAGATATGATTATACTACAAAAGAAATTGTTGGCGCAGGAAATAATATTCAAAATAACACACAACCAGTTTTTGCAATTGACGCTTCGAGCCTTGCTAAAATTCAAGCTGGGCAAGTTTATTTGATCGCTACGAAACGCGGTGTTGGTGTGAATATGGAAGCGGCGATTCTTGCTTCGCAGACTGTTAATATTGATGCTAACGGTGATGTTTATTATTCGAGTGTTTCTGCTGGCAGTTCAGCAAATTTAAAATCGACTCAGAAAATTGAAAGTGTTGATTCTGCTTCTTCTATTTCCGCGCCTAATCTTACAATTCAAGCGAATGAGTTTAAAAATCTTGGAAATGTTTCTGCTTATAATTTAACGATTCAAAATAGTGGAATTCTTACGAACCTTGGCAATATTGAAGCGCTGAGTTTAAATCTTTCTAACATTACCAACACTAATAACTCTGGCTCGATTTATGGAGAAAATTCTTTAAACATTAGCGGCGCTAATTTAACGAATAATTCTTCTGGCAGTATCTTCTCACCTCAAAATTATTCTGTTATTCTTACTGGGCTTCTTACCAACTCTGGCGTGATTTCTTCGGGCGTTGATTTGAGTGTTTCTGCGAATCGACTTGTTAATAACGTTGATGCAGAAATTTCTGCGCAGAGTAATCTTACCTTTATAATTGCTGATTCGGCCGCAAATTCAGGAAATTTAATCGCCGGCAATGCTTTAAATTTTACCGCTAATTCTTTTGCGAACTCGGGCGCAACTCAATCAAGCGATGACTCTACTTTTAATTTGGCAACACTTACCAACAGTGTTAATTCTTCGATTTATTCTGCAAAAAATCTAAATCTTAATTTAAGCGCTTCACTTACAAACTCTGGCGAAATTTCTGCATCGAGAAATGTTGTGATTACTGGTTCGGCAGCAATTACTAACTCTGATAGGATTTTAGCTAATGGCACTTTAAGCCTTGCTGGAAGCGGATTGACGAATAGCTTGAATGGTGTTATTGCTTCGCTAAATTCTTCCGTTGCTTTAACTTTATCGGGCAATTTACAAAATAATGGAGAGTTTGATTCTGCGACTGATTTAAATATCGCTTCACAAAATTTTACTAACTCAGGAAATATTTTAAGTGCAAATAATTTAACTTTAACAATTGCTAATTCCGCGAACAATTCTGGTAATTTACAAAGCGCTAAGGATTTTTCTTTAAGCGCTGCAAGCCTTGATAACTCCGGTTCAATTAGGGCTTTTCAAAATTCTACGATTAGTGCCGCTGCAATCATCAATGAAGCTGATGCGCTGATTTTTTCTTCGAGTGATGCAACAATCTCCGCGAGCACTTCACTAACAAATTCAGGAAGTATTTTATCCAATGGAAAGCTTGGTTTGACTCTGGGTCAAACTACTAACAGTGGTGAAATATTTTCCAATGGTGATTTAAATTTTGCGCTTACAAATAGCTTAAGCAATAGCGGCAGCATTAGCTCTCTTGGCAAGCTTGATTTTAGCAGTAATTCATCAATCACTAACACAAATCAAATTTTAAGCAGTGGTGATTTAACGATTGGAGCGACTACGCTTACTAACTCAAGCGTGATTCAATCGAACAGCAATTTAACCTTGAATCTTGCGAATCTTATAAATTCACACAGCATAATTTCTGGTGGGGTTTTTAATATTACTGCGAGTGGAAATGTTGCTAACTCTTCAACTTTACAATCGGCAGATAATTTTACGATTAATGCGGCAAGCTTTACCAACACGGCTTCTTCGCTGATTTTAGCGGGGAAAGATTTAACGGTGCGAGCTTCAACTATCACCAATCAAAATACTAAACCATCAGGATCAACAATTACTTCGGGGATTGTTTCTGTAGCTGGCAATGTGGTTTTGCAGGCCGATACTTTGAATAATAACTCAGGAATTATTACTGGCAAAACCACATCTGTTAGTGCGCTTAATAATTCTAGCGTTGCACTTTCTAATACACTTGGTGCGTTTATTTCTACTGCTTCAATAAGTTTGAATTTAGGAAATATTGATTACACGATTACAGGAACTGTGACTGCAAGCAATATCGACATCACTGCAAATAATATTGTTAACCAAGGAAATGTTACCGCAACTTCTTATATCAAATTAAATGCAACTGGAAGCGATAACATAAGTGGAAGTGGCAATATTACGAACGGTTATGTATCGAATGATCTTCTTAATGCAAATGTGCTTCTTGCAGCAGGAACTTATATTGATTTTACTGCAAAAAATAACATTAATAATTATGGCACAATTCTTGGAATGACAAACACAACACTTACCGCAACTAACGGCAGCGTTAATAATTATAGCACAGGAAAAATCACTGGCGGAAGCGGCACAACCACGATTAACGCGGTTAATGGCGCTTTTAATAATTTGAATCAAACTTCACTTTTTACCGCAAATAATAATGCAATTTTTAATGTTTACGATTTGAATAACTCTGGTGAAATTTCTGTTGCGA